>NZ_NPDL01000002.1:0-300000 GCF_002811475.1 Leptospira hartskeerlii | reverse complement strand
AGATAGATCAGATTTTTCAATGGGATTTTTTTCCCTTCCGGAGAAGAGACCATGATTATATTCAAACTTCTGGCAAATATCCCAGAGCCAAAAAACACAAGCAAAGCGTTCTTTCCGAAAGGAAGAAGAAAATTTTGCAAGGCTTTAAACTCGGATCTATCAAACTTTTCTAAGACTAAAAATAAGGAAATAATAAGCAAGGCCCAACCTGCGGTCCAAAGAGAATAAGTCCCGGTCCATAAACTTTTATTAATGGGATAGTAGATTCCCCAAACTCCGCCCACAAGTAATACCGAAAGCGCGCCTAACGCTATTTTCCCGGAAATAGAAAGAAGAGATTCTTTCTTCTCCAATGATACTTTTATAAATTCTCCCGTAAAAATTCCGCAGAACACCGATCCTATAGATGTAAAGGAAGTTAAGAGTCCTTCCGGATCCCAGACCTTTCCGAATCTCCATAGATGAGCTTGACCGAAAGCTTCTCTGTCCAACCAGGCTCCCCAGTCTTTTCCTTCTTTCATACTTGGTTCTGCGGCTCCAGGAGGAGGAACAAATTCCTGCAAATACCAATACGAGATCAGTAGGGTTAAAAATAGAAAGATCCTGAATTTTAGATTTTTCTCACGATATACGATCGCTCCAAAAAAGTATGCGAATCCTATTCTTTGCAAAACTCCAGGGAATCTAAGATTGGAAAAACTCCATTCTCCGAAAAAATTTAAAAACAATCCTAGGAAGATCAGAATTGCCGCACGTTTTAGTATTTTAGAAAATTCTTGTGTTCCATTGGATACAGAGAAAGGAATAGAAGCACCGACCACAAAAAGAAAAAAAGGAAACACCAGATCCGTAGGTGTACATCCGTCCCATTTTGCATGTTTAAGAGGCCAGTACATATTAGACCAGGTGCCCGGATTGTTCACGAGGATCATCCCGGCGACAGTCAAACCTCTCAAAAGATCTATGGATAAGATACGATTCGGATTTTCGGATTTCAAGTTGTGAATACTACCAAAGAGACCTATGGAATTCAGTGAAGCCCCAAACATCTTTTATCTGGACTTCCCTTCCCTTTTCCGGCCTAAAACTTCCTGAAAATTTTCCTACAAATTGTCTAAAATACAATTTGGTCCAGATGAGATTTACTTTTTCTCTTCTTTCTCCCTTTGGTTCGAACTCCAAACGGATACGTCCATCCTCATCCCAAAGTCTCCAAGGTTTATAAGGATCTTTATGAGAAAAATCGAATATACATCTGCTGACTCTTTGCCTTTCAGAATCGATCCAGTACGCATTCTCCGGAAAAAAACTTTCGTTTACTAAAGCGGCAAAATTAGCCCCTATCTTTGTCCTATCCGGGAGAACGGAGGAGAATGCTGCCCAATACCAATTTGTCTCCCTTCTCAAATAACCTCCGGACCAATCATAAACCATAGTGGTCCTGGAAGGATCTTGGACCAGTTCCTTATTCTCATATTTTACACTGATACGATCGGGGATCAAAGGAGAACATTTTTCGGTAAATGTCCAACGACTTGGCTCGGAAGGATTCAGAACTCTAAGAGGATTATGAGTGATTAAAGAATACGGAAATTCTCCCGAGATTTCCAATTTATTTCCAAAGTTCGCATCAAGTAGAAGTTTACCTTCCGAGTGAGACTTTCGGATATTCAGGAAAGACTTTCCCTTTTTGAAAGAAATTTCATATTCATCCGGATTGGCTGGAAATTTTAAAGCAAGACCCAAGTCGGGTCCTTTTACATCGAATTCGTAGACTTTGCCCTGATCGAATTTATACAGATAAGCAAACACGTTATACGCATATCCAAGACTCACGGCCGCAATCCCGACCAAGCAGTCTTCCATCATGATCCCTAGATAATTGAAAGAATGGAACGCGAACTTCTTTTTAAGCCCTTTAATCTCTTTCCCGAAGAAATCCAAAAGAGTAAAATCGTGATGATTGAATTCGATCGGCTCATCCCAAACTCCATAGTGCACTTGATTTTCGGGTCCGATAATTTTTTGCATAGATTTGGCTCGATTTTCGAACGCTTAGTTGAAAAATCAATGGGATTTCTACCTCATCAACCAAATCTGCTTTACAATTAACTTTTTCATAGCAAGATCGACCTAACAATCGTTCGGGAATATCGGCATAACCATTCATGGGAGAAATCCAGAGCAAGCCAGCAGGAAGCAGAGAAATTCTCGAAGCTTCTGACTTAAAAACTCTGAAAGATAAAAAAACTTCCCGGGAAATTTCAGTTCTTCTCTATCGAGTATTGTTTAGAAGTGAAGAAGTTCGGGGAGGTTCGGTCAAAGTAGTAAAAGAGACCTTCATCCGCACTCATTCTAATCATCCGGAACTATTTCCCATCCTAGACAGAGCTAAGTTCGTTCGGGATATGATCTCTGTTTTCAAAACTTCCACCGTACTTAACCCTGAAAAGTTAGAAGCTTTCTTTGCCTCCGTTCATGCTGCATTTCAAAGTGAGATCAGATATTTATTAGGTAAATCCACTCAGTTCACATTCGATATCATGTTCCAAGTGATAGAGTCTATCCTTCAAGAGATGAGTCATCCGGAAGACCAAAGAACTGTGGATGTAAAAGATAGAGAGCTGATCTTAAAACATTTTAGAGCTTATAACGATCTTTCTAAATTTTTCAACAAGATGGGAACTTCCAAAGCAGTGATCGACAAGAAGGACGAGATCATCACTGAGATTTCCATTAATCATAAAGAGATCACAATAGTTTCCATCGAGAATATGTTCCGAAATATTTTGGCTCAGATCCTTCTTTCCCGTAAGTATAATTGTGGGACTCTGATCGATAAATGGTCTACAGAATACGGCTTTGGTCCTGAACAAGCCCAGTCTATGAGAAATTATATCCAAGAAACTGCGCCTCTCACCGATTTTAGGACGCAATACGCAAACGCGTTACGCGCCATCGGAACGGAGAATGATATGGATCTGATGTTTCTCCGTACATTGTCCAACTATTATGCTTCCTGGGTAACCCAGGTTTCCGAACAAATCCCTGCTTAAAACAGTTTGATTTTAGTGACCAAATCCGTCCAAAAACGGATGGATTATTTACGCGTTCCTCTTCTCTCGGGTCTCGCATTCTTCTGTTTATTCGTTATGGAACTGGCTTCCGAATCCGCTTATTCTTCCATGAAATGGGAGGCCGTAGAACCAAAAACATTTTCTCCTTCTCCCTTAGCTTCCGAGGAGAAGATCAAGTCCTCCCAAGGAAGTTTACTAATTGGAGAAGACCTTTATTTACCCGCCAATTTTCCGGATACGAACGGAAAGAACACCGGTGGTTTGCTCATTAGAAATATTATGACCGGGGCCGCAAATCGTTTGGACTTAAAGGAAACTGTCAGAGGTCTTGCATGGGATAAGGAAGAAGGACAAATTTATGTCAGACTTAAAAAAGAGATTATAGTATTGCAGAACGGTTCCTTAGAAATTAAAAAAAGGATCCCTTTTTTTCAGACAGGAGCCTTTTGGGGAAACATCGGTTTTGCCCAGGGAAAACTTTTCGAGATCCGAGAGAATAAACTCGTTTTTTACGATAAAGAATCAGGATCTGAACTAGAACAAAAGGATCTACCTCTTCCCAAAGTTTCTTTCGCATTCGATTGTTCCGGAAAAGAGATCTTCTTTTGGCATTCCAAGGACGGAACAAATTTACATTCTTATGATCCTATTTTGAATAAGATCAAAAACAGTTTCACCGTTCATTTGGAATCTAAAGAAGCAGGCAAACTCTCCTGTTTCAAAAACGATCTAGTAGTCCTAAGTCCGGAATCGGAAGTTTATCAAAATCTAATACGGATCGGAGACGATTACTATTTAGGGAAACAGGAAAATTTTGTCCTAAAAGAAAATTTAAGTTATAGATTTTCACCCAGCAAGGATACGATACGTTTTGTTTTAAAGATCACTCCTAAGGAAAATTCTCCCGAAACGGAGATTGCAGTAGCCATCCCGCCTCAAGAAACTTCTTCTCAAGTATTGAGCGAGGAAAAATTCCATCCCAACGGAAAATTGACCGAAGACAAACAAAGCAATCGCACTTTGATCATTCCCATCCCCGCATTAAGCTCCGGACAAACCTGGGAAGAAACAGTATATTCAGCTAAATTAGCAAGATATAATATAGATTCCGGACTTACCAAATTCAAAACTTCTTGGGACGATTGGAAGACCCCGAACGAATGGAAACAATATTTGGAGGACGCTTCCGTCTATAAGATCTCAGATCCTGAAATTATTCGGATCCGAGATGAACTCAAATCCTCCAGCTCGAATGTGGAAGAATATATACAAGCTGTATACAGATACATCCGAAAGAATATGGTGTATAAGCAAGATGGTAGATTCGATCCAGCACCTATCGCTCTTCAAAACGGAAATGGTTCCTGCACGGAACATAGTTACGCTCAAATCTCACTACTACGAAGCGCCGGAATACCGGCTAGAATGGCTTGGAACTGGCTCCCTGTAGGAGAAAAAGTGGAGTTGAATCATAAAATTGCAGAAGTTTGGCATCCTTCCTTCGGTTGGATCCCGATGGAACCTTTGGCTCCTCCTCGGACAAGAGCAGGGCTAACATATGCAAAACATATAATATTTGCAGTATTAAATCTGCCGAGTCACTCCATCATCAAAGGAGGAGACACTTTGGCTAATTTTACGAAACCTGCCGGCGGAGCGAGTAGATCGATCTTCATAGAATTGACTCCGGAAATCTCCCATAGATCATCCGCAAACCAATCCGATCCAGGAACAGAGGAGATTTATCCCAAATCGAATCCAGTAAAAAATCGTATATTAGAAAAATCTGAAGAGCGGATCGTAGAATAAGAAAAGAATTAAAGGCCGCAGTTGCAAACTACACCTGCGGCGCCCTTTAGAATTATCCGATCCTTTTTAAAGAATATCCTAAACAATAGGAAGCCGCAGCCAATCCATAATGAAATAGATCCACTCTAGGAAATCCCGCAATCGTTCCTACAGTTCCTATCACAAGTCCGGACAGTATGAAGAGCAAAGCTCCTGCAATCCCATACAATGCAGTTGTTTTATGTGAACCTTTGTATTTTTGGATACAAACTACTAAAACAGCGATCAATGCAATCGCCCCGATCAATGTAGCATATAGACCCAAAGGATAAAGATAACTTAATACGGCTAAAACTAAAAGGATCAAGCTAAGAAGATTCCAAGTTTTACCGTTTATCTTTCCGAAACCTGCGTTAAAAAATGCGATCCCGACCCAAGGAACTCCAACCACTCCAGCTACATGTACGATAGGTCTATAAATTGGGCTGATCCAATCTCCTCCTAAAAAGAAAATCACTCCAAGAAGAGCACCTAACCCGATCAAAAAAAGACCGTAGGCTCCTCCTTTTTTAGAAACGTTTCCTTTAGAGGAAGACTGGACGGAAAGACCGGCCCATATGGCGAAGATTGCCAATACTAAATCAGAAATAGCAGTACTAATTTGCATGACGAACAAAGAATCCGATCCGAATCAAAATGCAAGAAGGATTCGTTTTAAAATTGATTTTCCTAGAGTCTTCTTTATTCTCAGGACTTTTTATTATGAGTTTGGACTCTTGGATCTCTGGATCGGATAATATTCGTAAGGAAATTAAAAATCCCTACGCAAGCGGATGTATATTCGTTATTGGGATTTTGGCATTTGGCGTTTTCGGAAGTATTGCTTCCTTATTTTTCGGAGTATTATTCCTAACTGGAGAAGATAAGATCTTTCCAGGTTTCGGATTCTTTTTCTGTATTTCACTCGTTACAATTTTCATCATTACGATGAGAAGTTACAGAAAAGCATCTCATATAGTAAAAACGATAGAGATACAAACAAATACGTCCTTACTATCATTAAGAGAAACAGGCAAATCGGATGTGGAACTTCCTCTTTCTGAATTTATCTCTTATATGATCTTATTCAGAATGGAAAGATCCAATTCTTCCGGTACTACAAATAGCAGTTGGAAATACTGGGACATCTTCTTACTTTATAAAGATGGAAGTTGTATCTTATTAGAAACTTTCAGAGATCCGGACTCTCTCAAAAAAGGATTAGAATTTTTCAAAACGACACTTCCGCTCCCTGTTTGGGATAGATCCGATCTGAAACTTACTGATCCAGATTCAAAGGAAATTCCTCATAAACAAGACCCGAAACAGATAGAACCTTCTCCATGGGTCAAAACAGGATCAAAAGACCAAGGAACTAAGATCGAAATCATAGAACCTAAATCCGCAGGAAAAACATTCATAACGATCCTAGTTCCGGCCTTATTTTACGGTGCATGGTTTGCGATCCTAAATTCTTTCTTCGGAAATTCAGAAAATCTGATCTTTCTGATCTTCTTCATTCCTTTTTCCGTTTTCTTCCTGGGGATCGTCACAGTGATGACCATCTTTAGCTTATTTAAGAAAACGGAGGTAATTGCAAATTCACTCCAATTAAAACTTCGTTATTCAACAAGGATCCCGATTTTAAGCAGTTTATTGTATAAGGAAAGAAGTTTCCCTCTCTCTTCTATCAGAAACGTTCGCACGATACAAATGGAGAAGGACAATCAAATCTTATGTGTTGCATTAAAATCTTCTAATGAAACTAAACAAAGATCTTTTTTGGACTTTCTGTATAATATCCAAGGAGTCAATCTTTCCGGAAAACAACTCCCGGGAGATACGGAACTTTTAGGAATTATAACCTTAGGTTCTTGGCTACCTAAAGGCCCCGGATATAGCGACCTAGTATACGCGGAGAATGTATTAGAATCCGTTTTGAACCTAAAAGAAGAATCTTTATCATTCTCGGATTTGGTTCCTTCTCCTAAAAAATAAAACCTCTCCGTTTCGAGAGAAGAAAGATCCGACCTAAGCGCAGAGGAGTCTAAGAACAAGTATGCAAAATATAGTCTTAAATCAATCCATCCAACTCAATAACGGAGTGGAGATGCCTGTATTCGGCCTGGGAGTTTGGAAAACAAGATCCGGAAAAGAATGTACGGATGCAGTTCTGAACGCACTTGAATTCGGATACAGACATATAGACACCGCTAAAATTTACGGAAATGAGTCAGATGTAGGAGAAGCGATCAAAAAGAGTGGGATCCCCAGAAAAGAATTATTCATCACTACAAAACTATGGAATAGCGACCAAAGAAATCCACGCAAGTATTTAGAGGAATCCCTGAAAACATTAGGATTAGATACAATCGATCTATATCTGATCCATTTTCCGGTGGCAGGGACCAGGAAACAGGCCTGGAAGGAATTGGAGAAAGCCTATAAAGAAGGCTCCATCCGCGCGATCGGAGTTAGCAACTATACAATCCCTCATCTACAAGAATTATTCCAATACGCGGAGATTGTTCCGACTGTGAATCAAGTAGAATACCATCCATTCTTAAATCAAAACGAACTTCTAAATACTTGCAAAAAAAATAATATAGTTTTGGAAGCGTATAGCCCTCTTGCCCATGGACAAAAAATTTCCGACCCAAAACTTATGGCGCTTGCTTCAAAGTATGGGAAAACTTCCGCCCAAATCTTGATCCGATGGGCAATCGACAAAGGACTAGTGGTCATTCCTAAATCAGTCAAAAAAGAAAGGATCTTGGAGAATTCACAAGTATTCGATTTCAAACTGAGTGAATCGGATCTGGCGGAAATGGAAACCTGGAATGAGAACTTCCGAACCTGCTGGGACCCAACTGGGGCGTAAATAGACTTAGGTTTAACTTCTTTTTTTGTTGACTTTTTTCTTTTCAGGCAGTCTATACATTAATAGTTCAATCTTAAAGTATTATGGCCACTCATTATAAAGGAAAGCCTAGAGATGTAAAGGTGCTCGATGCCTACATCAAATTGAGTCGTTGTGCAGACTCGATCCGCACGATGGAGGAAAAATTCCTCAACCAGTTCAGTCTGACCAGCGGCCAATTCGGATGTTTAGAAACTCTTTATCATCTCGGCCCAATGTGCCAAAAAGAGATTGGCCAAAAAATATTTTCCTGCGAAGGGAACATCACACAGATCGTAGACAACTTAGAAAAAAGAAGTCTAGTTGTGAGAGTCAGAAGCGAAGAAGACAGACGTTATTTTATTATCAATCTTACCGACAAAGGAAAGGAACTCATCGGAACTTCTTTCCCTGATTATTTGGAGCAGTTGAAGGACAAGATGTCCTGCCTCAGCGACGAAGAACTCAAAAATTTAGGACAGATCTGCAAGACTGTCGGACTCAAATCCGCGTAATATGAAAGGAGGGATCTATGTTTTTTGGATTTTTTGGCCCATTACTTTAATAATAAACTATTAGACAATAGACTATATAAACAAGAATCATTTAGGAGGTGAACATGATTCAAAAAATTCTCAAAACAGATGCGGATATAACTTCCCTAATTCTAAGGATTACCCTTGCGGTCGTGATGTTTCCGCATGGAGCACAAAAGGTACTAGGCTGGTACGGTGGATATGGATTCTCCGGAACTTATGCATACTTAACCGGCGCAGGCTTTCCAGGTTTCTTGGTAATACTTTTATTCATCGCAGAATTTTTGGGACCTATCGGATTACTTTCAGGTCTTCTTACAAGAGTTGCTGCAGCAGGAATTGGAGTCGCGATGACAGTCGCAATACTTCCTCATGCAGAACACGGTTTCTTTATGAACTGGGCGGGAAGCCAAAAGGGAGAAGGTTTCGAATTCCATCTATTGATGGTAGCGATCTCTTTAGCATTAGTGATCAAGGGAGGAGGAAAACTTTCCTTGGATGGAGCGATCTCCAAAAACTAAAACGTACCATTATACCTAACTACCAACTTCAGAGAGGTCTTCGGGCCTCTTTTTTTTTATCTGAGTCTGTCGAATAACGTGCAATTTCCTCGACGAAAAATTGTTTTAAAAATCGATTCGGATCCCAGAAAAAACAAAATACTAATCATAAGTGTTTAGTATTCAATTTATTTCAGGCTATTACTTAAAGAAGAGAAAATAAGATCTTACATAATTCATTATGAAAGTAGAAACAATTAAAATTCCATTCCGCTTTTTATTAGAACTAGAGTATCATTGTTTTGATAGATTCTTGTAGTCTATTTATAACAACTATGGAAAAAGGAAAAAAATTCGGTCAACTCGATCGAATTTTCAAATCGATCCAAGGATATCTAACTCCAAAAGTTCCGGTTTCTTCCGGACTTTCCTTTTGGAGAGAACTCATCTTAACTTCTATCTTATTTGCTATGACCATACTCGGAACCATAGTGTATTTCCCGAGTGTTTATCTTGCATGGACGGAAGGCAAAACGGAAGTTTTATGGGTAGACTCATTCGCATTAGGGCTGGTCTATTTTCTTCTACTTGCTAAAAAAATAAAATTTTCAATCAAAGCAGCCTTGGTCCTTACGATGAATTATTGTTTAGGACTTTCTCTTTTGATATTCGTAGGCCCGGAAGGAGGAGGATTACTTTGGTTATTTCCTTTTCCAGTACTCGCTGGAGTCCTCTTCGGCCTCACCCCTTCTCTACTAGGACTTTTTGCGAATATGATCGCGGTCTTCATAGCATCCAGGGTGCAATTTTATATAGGCCTTCCTTGGCATATGACACCGGAAAGATTATATGTAGTAGGCCTGAACTTTCTGATCGCGAATACGATAGTCTGTGTTCCTTTGACTATTTTAATGAGGGGATTACAGGAAAGTGTTCAAAGAAGACATGAATATCTTACGAATCTTAGATTAAGAAAAGCTCATATATACAAATCAAAACGTACTTTAGAAAAGGAGATTGCTGCCAGAATAGAGATCGAAAGGACTTTAGAAGAAAATCTAAGAGAAAAAGAAGTACTTCTTCATGAGATCCATCATAGGGTCAAAAACAATCTCCAGATCGTTTCCGGAATGCTGAACTTGCAAAACATGTATTCTGCGGAATCCACCACTTCTGAAATTTTATCCAAGGCACAGAACAGGATCACTGCAATGGCGATGATCCACGATCATCTCTACAAACAGGACAAATTTGCGAATGTAGATATGAAAACCTATTTGGATTCTCTTTTAAGACATCTGGTTACTTCTTATTTCCCTTCCGGAAATCGTATCGGGTTCGAAGCGGATATGGATCCAGTCAGACTTTCTATGGAGAAGGCAATTCCCTGCGGTTTAATCGTAACGGAGCTGATCTCAAACTCTCTCAAACATGCATTCCCAAATGAGGCGAAAGGAAATATTTTCGTTCAGCTAAAGGTAAATGAAAATAAAGTCCATCTTACTGTCAAAGATGACGGTGTCGGAATGCCCGGTATTCAAGAATGGTTTGGACAAACTTCTTCTAAAAAACAGGACCAGGAATCTTCTTTAGGCCTAATGATCATTCGTTCATTATGCAACCAACTCAAGGCAGAACTGGATCTTAAAAACGTAGGTGGGACTTCTGTTTGCTTGATTTTTAAAACTTGATCGAATTCCATTGTTTTGGCTCTACTAAACCTTCCTAAAGAGAGTCGAATCCATAGAGGGCAAAATGAATTCAGTCCAACACGATGTGGCCGGCAAAAAGTTCCTGATCCTACAAGACGGAAGAGAAGCTCATCTAGTTTACAGAGAGATCGGTTCCCATGTTTGGGATCTGTATCACACATTTGTTCCGACCGATTTTAGAGGAAAAGGGATAGCGTCCCAACTCGCGGAAGCCGCCCTCAAAACAGCAAGGGCAGAAACAAAAAAGATCATTCCGAACTGTTCCTTTGTGCAAACCTATCTAAAAAGACATCCCGAATATTCTGATCTGGTAATTATGGAATGATCCATCATATAGCGATTTCCACGCAAGATCCAGAAACATTAAAAAAATTTTATATAAATATCCCGGGCTTGTTCTTTGAAAAGGATCATTTTTACCAGGATGGAAAACTCAGGTCTTCCTGGTTTATGGCAGGAGCCACTAGGATCATGATAGAAAAAGAAGAAAACGCAAAGGCACCTCATGCGCTCATCTTCTCCGCAGCTAAAAAAGAAGAACGTCAAAAAATAGATTCTTTATTCGGGAATTATTATATAGAAAAAACGGATTATACGAAATATTTCAAAGATCCGGATGGAAATCGTATAGGATTTAGCTCTTATCCCGAACCTTGGGATTAAGTTGTAGCTAACGCTTTTGCCGCAATAAAAGAGGTGGTCCAAGCATTTTGGAAATTAAACCCGCCAGTGATCCCGTCTATATCCAAAACTTCTCCAGCAAAATAAAGCCCTGGATGAAGTCTACTTTCCATTTTAGAAAAATCCACTTCCTTACGACGAACTCCTCCGCAGGTCACGAATTCATCTTTGAAAACTCCTTTACCGGAAACTTTCAATACTGTTCTTTTTAAGATCTCTTCCGCTTGGTGTAATTCTTTGGAAGAAATTTCAGACCATCTTTTATCGAGACCACAGGATTTCTCCCAAACTCTTTCCCAGAATCTGGATGGAAGACCGAATTCGGAACGACTTCCCGGCTTTTTAGAAGGACTATCCTTCTTCTTTTCCAAAAATATTTCTCTCAATTCTTGCCGGGAAAGATCAGGAACCCAATCCACTAATAATTCAGCTTTATAATCGGAATCGAATAATTCACGAGCGGCCCAAGCGGAAAGTTTTAAGACCGCAGGACCGCTTAATCCCCAATGAGTAAATAGAACGGGGCCTCTTTGTTTTAGTTTAGAATTTTTGAATATAATCTCTACGTCCGAGACTGTGAGTCCTTGGAATCCATCCAATAACGGATCCGAAATTTCAAAAGTAAATAAAGAAGGGACTGGAGATTCTATCGTATGGCCCATATTTTCCAGCCATCCCCAGACCTTACGAGAAGATCCGCTTGCGATCAGAACAAAATCGAAATATTCTTCTCCTTCTTCCGTTTGTATCCTGAATCTTTTACCGTTCGGATCTTCATTTTTATAAATTCCTAATATAGAAATTTTGGTCCGAATTTTGACTCCGGATTTTTTGGCCTCTTCCAGCAGACAGTCAATGATGGTTTCGGAGTTATCAGTCACAGGAAACATCCTACCGTCACTTTCTGCCTTTAATTTTACTCCTCTGGATTCGAAAAAACGGATCGTATCCTTTGGCTGAAAGATCTCGAAGGCTCTTTTAAGCTCCTTCTCTCCTCTTGGATAACGTTTGGATAATTCTTCCGGATCAAAACAGGAATGAGTGACATTACATCTTCCTCCTCCTGAAATTTTCACCTTGGATAATACGTTAGGAGATTTTTCGTACAGTTGTACCGATATTCTTCCTTTGGAAAGAATTCTAGTTTGGACGGCTCCGAAAAAACCGGCGGCTCCGCCGCCGATCACTGCCAATTTTTTGGTTTGGACTTCTTCCATGAATGGGGAATTATATCGTCCCCATTTTTCCTGCGGAATAATCCTCAAAGGCTTGTTGAATTTCTTGAGGAGTGCTCATCACAAAAGGGCCATAACGTGCCACAGGTTCTTTCAGAGGTTGCCCTCCCAGGATCAAGACTTCCCAGGCAAAATTTTCAGGAGCTCTAAGGCCTATACTACCTTCTCCGCCTTGATAGAATACTGTCTCACCCTCGACCAGATCATGCTCAGCATCCGTATCGATTACTGTGCCCTCGCCCACGAATGGATATACCAGAATATTATAATCTTTTGGCACAGGAACTTCTGCATAAGAACCTGGAGAAAGTTTCAAATGAAAGAATACAATCGGTGTCTGAGTTTGGATGATCGCATTGGTTCCCCAAAGATCTCCTGCAATTACCTTTGCCCAAACTCCGTCTTTTTCTGCGACTGGAAGCTCGGATGAATCCATTTCCTGGTAATTCGGAGAAATAAGTTTTTTATCCCTTGGGAGATTAACCCATATCTGGAATCCATGCATTCTTCCACCTCTGGACTGAAAATCAGCAGAAGGAAGTTCTGAATGCACAAGGCCTGCACCTGCAGTCATCCATTGAATGCCGCCTTCTTTCAATTTGCCAGCATGTCCCCAGGAATCCCTATGTTCCATTTCGCCGGATAGAAGATACGTAACGGTCTCGAAACCTCTATGAGGATGATCCGGAGCACCGATTGCTTTGCCTGGTTCGTAAACTACAGGTCCCATTTCATCCAAAAGTAAGAACGGGTCCCAATAAGAAAATTGCGGAACTGGAAACGGTCTGCGGACTGGAAATCCTCCACCTTCGATAGTTTTTTCGGCGATTCTTGTTCCGGTTATTCGTCTAAAACCCATATTTCCTCTCTATATTACATTGGACTCGAAAAAGGATCCTAAGGGAATTCTTTTTAAAGAATGAGAGAAGTTTCCATGGCAACGACTACTATTGCTTTTACTGTGCCGATTTCTTTGAGTAGAGCGTTCGATTACGTTTCTAATTTCGAACGTTTGCCTGACTGGTCTGAAAATATTCTCTCCTTTAAGAAAAATGAAAGTACTTCTGGTTTTCAAGTGAAAACTAAGTTTTGGTTTTTCGCATATAAGTTCGAATACCAAATTTTAGAATCCAAGTATCCAAGTAGATTGGTGTTCCGGATCAAAAGTAGATTTTCCGATCAGACTGAAACCTTCTCCTTTTATCCCGATCCTAAAGGTTCGGATACGGATACTAAAATCCTTTTTACAAGTCGGATGGAGTTATCAGGATTCTCCAAAATTTTTCGATCTTGGATCTTCTCCAAAGCGTTCAAAAATACAAGAAAGGACATTCGAAAACTACAAGAAATCCTTTCTCAGGGCAAAACCTTAGGAATTCGTAATTTTCAGGTGATACATGACTGATCTTGAAAATAATTTACTAAGCAGATAAATCCTTGTGTTTTTACTTTCAAAAGGGAGAATATGCCCCGTTATTTTTAGTCCTAAATAATATCGTATTCATTATGGAAGATCTTCCTTATAGCGTCGCTCCTTTACCCGAAAATGAAGAAGAAAGGGTACAAGCATTAAAACGTTATAGTATCCTAGACACTCCTCCTGAGGAAAAATACGACGGGATCATAAAAGCTGCCTCACTCATTTGCGGGACACCCATGGCGTTGATTTCCTTAATCGATTCGGAAAGACAATGGTTCAAGGCAAGAATGGGCATAGAAGATAAGGAAACACCCAGGCAAAGTTCCTTTTGTCAATTTGCACTTTCCGAAAATAGGACCTTAATTGTAGAAGACGCTCAAAAAGATCCTAGATTCCAGCAAAATCCTTTCGTAATCAACGAGCCGAATATTCGGTTTTATGCAGGTGCTCCCTTAAGAACTCCCGATGGTTATGTTATAGGCACATTATGCGTATTAGATACACGGCCGAAAACGTTAACTGAAGCTGAGATACAAGCTTTAGAAGCATTGGCAAATTCAGTAGTTTCATTTATGGAACTAGATACTAAATCTCAAGCACTGATCCAGCTACAGGCCGTAGCACTAGAATTACAAAAAGCTAAAGAACAATTTTTTATTAATATGAACCATGAACTCAGGACCCCGGTGCATGGGATATTGGGAATGGTAGATCTATTGCACCAAACAAATAATCCGGAACTTCAAAGAGAATATCTGGATTCATTAACTGAAAGTTCTGAACACCTGATCCGTCTGATCAATGACGTAATCGATTTCAGCAAGGCGGAATCAGGCTCCCTACATTTCAGTTTTAAAGAATTCGACATGATCTCTCTTCTGGAGAGATATGCTGAAGAAGCCTCCGACAAAGCATTCAAAAAAGGATTAGCATTTAAAACAATTCTCCCGCCTGCAAAAGAACGTATCGATGTAAAATCGGATTCTATCCGAGTCAGACAAGTCCTTTCCAATTTAGTTTCTAACGCGTTGAAGTTCACTGAAAAAGGTGGGATCACTGTAGAGTTGGAATTAGCACGAGAGACCGAAACCGATATCACTCTTTCTTTGAGTGTAAAAGATACAGGCATAGGAATAGACGTAAAGAGGATCCCGATATTATTCGAAGCATTCTCTCAAACTGATATTTCTACTACAAGGAAATATGGTGGAACGGGTTTAGGACTTTCTATCTGCAAACGTATCTGCGAGGCATTGGACTGGAATATATCTGCGGAAAGTGAATCAGGAAAAGGTTCCAAATTCATTTTAGAAATGACTCTGCCGAAAGCTGACCTTTCCGAAAAAGTAAAAATTGCAGAATCTAAAAATCGTATCAATTACGATTTTTCTGAATATAGAGAATTGAAAATCCTTGTGGCGGAAGACAATCCTGTTAACCAAAGGTTAATCCAAAAGATGTTGGAAAAATTGGGATTAAGTTGTGCGGTCGTTTCTAATGGAATAGACGCTTTGGCATATTGGGAGGAGAAAGATGTGGACCTTCTTCTTTTAGATATACAAATGCCTGAGTTAAGCGGACTCGAAACAGCAAGTATCCTAAAGAAGAAGCCTAGCACGAAAAAGGTTCCTTGGATCATAGCAGTCACCGCCCATGACAGCCCCGAAGACAGAAAGGCTTGTGCGGAAGCAGGCATAGACGATTATTTAGGAAAACCTTTCCGGATAGAAGATTTGGGAGAAAGGATCCAAGAATTTTTAAGAAATTTCCCTTCCTCCCTTGCCTCCTGATATTACATTAAGAAATTTGAAAGCATTTTCCTTCCTCCTTCTGTCGCAAAAGACTCAGGATGAAATTGTACGCCTTCCATTCTTTTTTTCTCATTGCGGATCCCCATAAGCTCCGAGCCCGCGTAAGCGGTTCTTTCCCATTCCTTTCCAAGAGAATTCTCGTCCACTACCAAAGAGTGATATCTCATCACTTTTAGACCAGGAGGAAGATCTTGAAACACTCCCTTTCCGTCCGTTTTGATCTCGGAAATTTTTCCGTGCATAGGATATTCTGCTTTTATAATATTCGCTCCGGCAAAATGGGCCATGCCTTGCATCCCGAGGCAAACTCCTAAGATTGGGATCTCTCCTTGCAACAGTTTTAAAATTTCCATAGAACAGCCGAAATATTCAGGATCTTCCGGAGTTCCAGGGCCGGGAGAAAGTAAAATTCTATCGTATTTTTCCTTTAGAACCTGGGAAACATTTGTTTCATTCTGACGGATCACATCCAATCTGAATCTATAAGGGAACTCTTCCTCTAAAATTTCTCCCACAAGTTGGAATAGATTATAAGAAAAGGAATCATGATGATCTACTAATAACACTTTCATAGAGCTGCCTCCATTGCTTTCAAAACCGCTCCTAACTTATGACCGATCTCTTGGTATTCCGCATCAGGATCAGAATCCATCACGATCCCTCCGGAAGCTCGGACCGCTGCCTCTTCTTCTTTTCTAAAATAACTTCGGATCGGAATACAGAAGGAACAATTCCCATCGAAGCCAAATCTCCCCACTGCTCCTCCATAAGGGCCTCTCGGATCATTTTCTATCCTATGGATGATCTTCATGGATTCTATCTTTGGAGCACCGCTTAACGTTCCCGTAGGAAAAGAAGAAGCTAATCCGGAAAACATATCCTGACCGGTCCTTAAGATCCCGGAAACTTCTGTAGACAGATGTTGCACATGGCTAAATCTTTTGAGAGCGAAAGAATCTCGGACTTTCACAGTTCCAAATTTGGATACTTTTCCCAGATCGTTTCTATGCAAATCCACTAGCATATTATGTTCTGCGATTTCTTTAGGATCGGAGAGAAGTTGAAGTGCAAACTTTTGGTCTTCTTCTTCGTTTAGTCCTCTTCGAATTGTCCCGGCTAATGGGAAACTCTCCGCGAGTCCGTCCTTTAATCTAAATAAAAGTTCAGGACTTGCTCCCAGATGAACTTCTTCCGGAAAATTCATGAAGAACATAAATGGAGAAGGATTTATCTTCCGGACGGATTTATATAATTCTAAATCTCCCTTTTTTCTATCCGTCGCAGTTTTATCCTCCCCCACCAAAAATGTTTTTCTAAATCCTACCTGGCATTGGAATGTATTTCCGTTTCGGATCTCCTCCAAAACTTCGTCCACCATGAATCTATGTTGTTCTTTTGTTTTAGAAAAACCTAAATCGATTGATTGAAATTTTCCTTTATCGGGAGTTTTCTTTTTATAAATTTCTTCGAACAAATTATATCGATCCGTTCCGTAATGAAAGTATTTTGATTCTCCAGTTCTTCTATCCAAGAGAATACCGTCTTCCATCCAAGCAAAACAGAACTTAGGAAATTTTGGATGTTCTTTTAAAAGAAGACTAGGCTCCATGTCATTTGCAGCCTCATAAGAAAGATAGCCGTATAGACCGCCTCCCCCAGCTTCAGTATATTCTAAGAAGGATTTCCTGGGGGGAAAAATTTCGGAGAGCAACTTGTATGGGTTTCCTCTTGCGATCTCCTTTCCGTCACATTCTAATCGATCTCCCTTTGCCTTGAATATCCTCTTAGGAAAACCGGAAACAAAACTGTATCTCGAATTATCTGATTCGGGTCCTAAACTTTCGAATAGGACCGAAACTTCGGTTTCCTCCATTAGTTTTTGGAAATATTCCAAGACATCTTCTTCTTTTAATGGAAAAGATCGAAAGATTGGTCTTGGAAAAAGTGAATTTACTTCTTTTCTGATATTTTGGATTTCTATGGACATAATTGCCTCCTTAATTTCGAACCAAATCGGTTCAGTAACACATTATAAAAAAGGAATATTTATGTACAGCTAGGCCCGGGCGGGCCACCATGAGAACCCGTTTAGAAAATAAAACCGTCTGTAAACGGAGTTTTTCAACCTAAGAGCATCTCCAAATTACTTTTCCCGGGAGGAACCATAGGAAGAACCTGAAGATCCTCATCGATCGGAACAACGATCAGCCCTGGTCCTTTCTCATTTAGAAAAGTTTTTAGATCTCCTAAATTTTTCCCCGCTTCTCCGAGATCCAAACTGGAAATCCCAAAAGCATTAGCGATCTTAGAAAACTTAGAATGAGAAGGATAAGCGCTACCATTATACCTACTTCCATAAAACAAATTCTGCTGCTGACGAACAAGTCCTAGATTCCGATTATCGAATATTATAATTTTAAGATCCGATTGCAACTCACTCAAAGTATCCAATTCCTGGATATTCATCAGTATCGAGCCGTCACCGGAAAAACAAACGATCTTAGAATCCGGATCTGCAAGAGAAGCCCCGATTGCCGCAGGCAAACCAAAGCCCATCGTACCCAAACCGCCTGAAGTCAAAAAGGTCCCACTTTTTTGAAATGGATAATATTGAGCCACCCACATCTGGTGTTGGCCTACATCCGTACTGATCCTTGTATTTGGCCCCAAAAATTCTGCGACGGACAGAATAATTTCCTGAGGAGAGAAACCTTTAGTAGCAAAAGGTAAATGCAAAGGATACAGATCTTTATAAGAACGGATCAGTTCTCTCCATTCTTCTCTTTTATGGATTGGAAATTCTCTCATATTTTCCAAAAAGTATTTTAGATCGGAACAGAATCCGAAATCAGGCCTTCTTAACTTTCCGATTTCCTTATAATCGATATCTACATGGATTACCTTTGCATTCGGACAGAATGTTTCCAATTTTCCAGTAGCCCGATCATCGAAACGTACCCCAAACGCCAATAGGAGATCCGATTCGAACAATAATCGATTTGTATAAGGAGCGCCATGCATTCCTAACATTCCTAAAAACAAATCATTAGTTTGGGAAAAAGAATCCAAACCCATCAAAGTGCAAACTACCGGAATGTCCTGTGCCTCCGCCAATCGTAAGATCAGATCTTCTGCTCCCGAACCCTTAACTCCTCCTCCTATATACAAAATAGGTTTTTTAGAATTTTCTAATAGAGAATAAAATCTAAGTTTATCGGATTCAGAAATAAAAACTTTAGTAGGATTCGCCTCTTCCTCAGAACTCCAAATTGACTCTATCTGAGACATAGAAAGCGAAATAGGAGCTGCCTGTATATCCTTAGGCACATCTATCCAAACAGGCCCAGGTCTTGGGCCTTCTGCAATTTGAAATGCTTCCGGCAAGACTCGAATGAGTTCAGATACGGAACGAACCAAATAAGTCTTTTTAGTAATAGGTAAAGATAACCCATAGGTATCTATCTCTTGGAAAGCATCCGTTCCAATGAGAGATAAAGGCACTTGGCCGGTAATAGCGACTAACGGAATAGAATCCGATTTTGCATCCGCGACTGCGGTGATTAAATTTGTTACTCCTGGGCCGGAGGAAGCCAGACAAACTGCAGGTTTTTTAGTAACTCTGGCTTCTCCTTGAGCCATAAATCCCCCGCCTTGTTCATGTCTTGCTAGAATATGACGTATTCCACTATTATGAAGTGCATCGTATAACGGCAGATTGGCGCCGCCAGGGATCCCATATACGTTATGGATCCTTCTTCTTTTTAGATAAGCAACGATCAATTCGGCTCCGTTCTGCGGAACCTTATCTTCTCGAAGCCAGGCTTTGTTTTTTTCAGTAGTCGTTTCCATTTTTGCCTCAAATAAAGTGTAGAAATAAAAAAAGCCCCCCTCGGCTTTCCGCCGAGAGGGGCTTTTCGAAGATTGCTGCCTACGAAAGAACCTTAGGGCGTAAAGCCTGATCTAGGTAGCGTGACCACTACCACCATCCAGAGGACGACCCAAAGGGTTTGATTAGACTGTAGACCTAATTTATTCATTACGTAGAAAATGACGGATAAACCGCTTAAGATATTCACGATTTAATTATAAAAATTTGCAAGAACTTTTTATCGTTGCTCAAATTCGCTTTCGACGTATCATCCCATTCCAAGGAAACAAAAATGGCAAGCGTCACTCTTAAAGGTAACCCAGTTCAACTCGAAGGAAAATTATTAGAAGTAGGAGCAAAGGCTCCCGACTTTAACGGAACTGCAAAAGACTTAAGCACCAAGTCTCTCAAAGACTATAACGGAAAAGTAAAAATCCTAGTCGCAGTCCCAAGCTTAGATACATCCGTATGTGCTATGGAAACTAAAAAATTCCATGAAAGAGCTACAAAGTTAGATGGAATCGTAACCTTGGTTGTCTCCGGAGATCTTCCATTTGCAATGAATCGTTTTTGCACTATGGAAGGATTGGATTCTCCGAATTTAGTCACACTTTCCCAATTCAGAGACTTCTCTTTTTCTAAAGCCTATGGGACTCATATCGCAGACGGGGGTTTAAAAGGACTTTCTGCAAGAGCGGTATTCGTTTTGGATAAGAATGATACTGTCCAGTATGCAGAGTTAGTTCCGGAGATCGCAAGTGAGCCGAATTACGAAGCCGCGATCGGAGCCGCTAAAAAATTAGTTTAAACGAAACATTCTCTATAAAAAGAATGTATTCATGCAGAAGCTGAAAGGCCAAAGTAAAAGCTTATTCGTAAACTTAAACCCGGCCTTGCTTCTGCTCTTAATATTTCCTTTTTCCAGTTGTGATAAAGATCCCACTTCAGATCCTGAAAAATTAATCTCCTATTTAGCAAAACCTTCTCTAGCAATGTACGGAGACAGTATTGTAGCTTCCTGGCCTTTAGAAGAACAACTTTCCGATTTCAACTCAGTCAAGTTCGCATTTCCCGGGATTGATACTAATAAAATTCTAACTTCCGTGCAAAACGATACGAATCATTATAACGCCTGTCTATATGAGGGAGGAATTAACGATTTTTTAGGAAATTATTCCCCTACTCAAAGTCAGGTAGATGCAACCATAAACAGACAAATCCAAAGTATCCAGATCCTTTTAACAAGATGTGAACATGTAGTCGCATTAAATCTTTGGAATATTCAATTTCCTTGGCCCACACTCGCAGTTGCAATGATCACTTCGGAAATGAAAGAACAGATCACTTTTGTTCCGAGGATAGACACTGAATTATTGATCCAAGACGATATGTTAACCGATGGAAACCATCCGAACAAAAACGGATATTATATTCTTTCAAAAGCCGTTCGAGAACAGCTACAACCTTTTTTTCCCATTCTGTATTTGAATGAATAATATCGTAAAAATGAAAAGTCTTATAGTCTGGATTTTCATATATTCGATTTTTATAATTCCTCTCTTATCCGCTCCAGGAAATGAAGAAAGGCCGGTGCATCCAAATCTCAATCAAGAACTGGCTATCTATAATAAAGTCTACGTTGCCGGAGCAGCCACCGATAGAACTCCCAGGCAAGAAGATGGCTACGAAAGAGACCGAAAGATCTCCGCAGCCGGAGAGATGAAGCTTACCGATTCATTTTCGGTCACTGCGAACTATGGATACATAGATCATTATTCCACGACCAGAAAAATTTGGAGCGGTTGGGACAGATGGGCAGTAGGTGCAAAATATTATATAAAAACGGATTTTGCATCATTCGGTGGTGGAGTTCAGTTTTTCGGACCTTCCGTTTCTCAACCGAGAGAAGCAGATATTAATCCGGATCTATTTTTGATCCGAGCCTATTTCGGAGGCTTAAAAAGATTCGGCGCATTCTCCATCCAAGGAACCGCAAACTTTGAATCCGAAACAAATTCTTCCGGAAAAGAAACTGCGGAAGAAAATTTTAAAAGATTCTTATATTCGGGACTTACTCTTTCTTATAGTCTACCTTCTAAAACGAATTTACTTTTGGAATTCAGTCACAGAACTACCGTATCGAATACGATCACACCATACTCGGATTACTTTGTGATCGCACCCGGAGTTCAGTATCCAATAAACCAAAACGGATATCTCACTTTTTCCTTGATGTTACAGACAAGGACCGATTCGAATATAGATCGTGGATTTAAAGTTGGATATTTATATTTTTTCGGAGATTAACACCTTCTCATACAAAACCAAAGCATAAGATTGCTGGACAAACCTAAAGTTTTGCTTAAGACTACACGAATGGAAAAGATCCTAGGTTCAATCACAGCTTCCATTCTATTCTTCTTATCCGCATTGCATATCTACTGGGCATTTGGTGGAAAATTAAAATCAATCACCGTTATTCCGGAAACTAACGGCAAACCGACATTTGTTCCAAGCAGAGGATTAACCTTACTCGTTGCGCTCGCACTCTTCGGATTCGGCACAGTAGCCCTTTGGTCCTCCGGCAATATTTTTTATCCAAACAGAATGAGCGCGATCTTCTCTTTCTTAATCTCATTCATTTTTTTAGGAAGAGCCGTCGGAGATTTTCAATTAGTCGGCTACTTTAAAAAAATCAAAAATACTAAATTCGCAAAATACGATTATCTAATCTATTCGCCTGTTTGTATAATTTTAGGAATATCTTATTCATATCTCGGATGGAAAAGCTTCTAATCCTATACTTTGTTTTTCCAACCAATAAATAATTTGATATAAAACAATAATTTCCCCTTTTCTAAATCCTTCGTCCTTCAAGTTTGGAAGAATAGGAGAAGTATATGCAAATCTCTAAATCATTCTTTTATGAAATCCCGGTCCTTTGGAGTCAATGCGATCCGAATGGCCATTTGAATGTCGGAAACTTTCAGGTGTTTCTTCATGAAGGGAGAATGGTTGCTTTGGAAGAGGCAGGCCTCTCCTTCGCTCAAATGAAATCTGAAAACATAGGCCCGATGATCCTACGGGGTGAAACCGATTATAAGGCAGAAATTCGTTATCCTGATACCGCGTTAATAGAAACTCAGTTTGGCGAGATCTCAGGATCTAGATGTAAGGTATTTCAAAAATTAATCCGAAAATCCGACGGCAAAGTTGCCTGCGAATCCATCTCTCATTGTATCATGTTTGATTTCGGTAAGAAAAGACCTTGGAAGTATACTGACAAATTCCTGGAAGGATTAGGAGTTTTGGAAAAGTCGAAATGATGTAGGAGCTCCAACAAAAAAGCCCTCCGAGGAGGGCTTTCAAATCGAAGAAAGTAGAGGAAATTTTTAAACGAAGAACTTCTTAGTGAACTGAAGCATTTTATCCACAAAACCTGTGTAAGGCGGATATAACATTTCAATCGAAGAGAATGGAGCTTGTTTAAATACGGACTTCTCGTGAGAGAATGTTCTGAATCCATACCAGCCATGGTAGCTTCCATGTCCGGAATGATTGATCCCTCCGAATGGTAGATTCGGGTTCGCCAAGTGTACGATAACGTCATTCACCGCAGCTCCTCCGGAAGATGTTTCCTTGAGAACTTTGTTGATATGTTTGTTATTACTTCCGAACACATAGAGCGCGAGCGGTTTTGGTTTAGAGAGAACCTTCTCCACTGCTTCGTCCAGATTTTTGTATGTTAGGATAGGAAGTACCGGTCCGAAGATCTCATCTTCCATAATCCTTGCATTTGCCGGAACATTAGCAATTAACGTTGGTTCAATGTAGTTCTGAGAAGAATCTGTTTCGCCTCCCATTACTACTTTTCCACCTTTTTCAACTGCTTCGTGGATGTATCCGGAAACCCTTTGGAAGTTTCTTTGGTTCACTAAACGACAGAAGTCTTTGTTATTCTTGATATCTGCTGGACTATCTCCATAGAAAGATTTAACCGCAGCCTTCGCTTGTTTTACGAATTCTTCCGTTTGTCCTTCAGGAAGGAGAAGATAATCAGGTGCTACGCAGGTTTGTCCCGCATTCATGATCTTTCCCCATACCAATTTCTGAGCTGCCTTTTTCAAGTTGGCTCCAGGCACGATGATCGCAGGAGATTTTCCTCCCAACTCTAAAGTAACCGTAGAAAGATTTTTTGCAGCGGCTGCCATTACGATCTTTCCTACATGAGTACTTCCCGTGAAGAAGATATGATCGAATGGTAACTCCATTAAAGCTGTGGAAACAGTATGGTCTCCTTCGAATACTGCGACTTCTCCTTCTTCAAAGGTTTCCTTTACTAGTTTGGTAAGTAGTTTAGAAGTTTCAGGTGTGAACTCGGAAGGTTTAATGATCGCAGTGTTACCTGCCGCAAGAGCTGCAGTTAAAGGCGCAATCGCGAGGTAGAATGGATAGTTCCAAGGAGAAATGATCAGAGTCACTCCTTTTGGTTCATAAGAAATGGAACTTCTTGCTCCAAAGAGAGAAACTGGAGTCTTGACTCTTTCCGGTTTCATCCAAGTTTTTACGTGGCGGATCGCGTCTTTCAATTCCGCGATAGAAGGCATAACTTCCGTTAGATCCGTTTCGTGAGGAGCTTTTCTAAAATCGTTTTGTAAAGCCTGCTTGATTTCTGGGGTAAGTCTTTCTACTGCTGCGAGTAATTTTTTCAATAATACAACTCGATCCTTTGCCTTGGATACTTTCAGGACCTTATGAAAATGACGTTTTTGAACATCGAATACTCTTTGCATTTCCTTTGGGTTCGCAGCGGGAAAAGAAGCCATTCCGCTGGAAGCGGAAGAGACTGAGCTCGCCGGTTGTGTAGCTGTGCTGGACATGAGGGGTCTCCTAAAGTTCTAACATTCTTCCGGAAATCCGGACTGGTAGAGAACCAAGGTATAATTTCATCAAATTTAGGATTTTGACGCAACCTTTTTATTGAATGATCATTCCGTAACTTTTAGGGAAAAAGTCCCTTCCTTGGACCCAAGTCGCTTTTTATTCTACCCGTTATGATAAAAATTTTCCTACCTGAACAAGGGATAAATTAGTCCCAAAGGACTATTTTCCATTGACGTTTTTGGAAATTTATTTCTGACAAGAATTGTAAGATAAATATTTCTCTTAGTTTTTTTTTCGAAGTTTGATCCGTATAATTCGCTTAGCAGATTCTTATTTTTCATCTATAAGTTTCGCTAATTCTTGACAGAGACCACTAACGTTTTTCAGAGTTACATGATATGAGCCAAGGGAAAACCCTAGAACTTTTCCATCACAAAGACCAAGGTATTTTCAGTAATTTGAAGGACCTGAATCATCCTATTTCGGAAAACACTCCGTTTCATTTTAAATTTTTCAATCTTACCGAAAGCGTAGACAGCATTCTCTCCAAGACCTTGGATCGTTATCTTTTACATTTAGATATCATATTCGTGAGAGATTCTGTTCTCGCTGCTTTGAAAGAGACCATCACAAACACAATCAAAGCAAATATCAAAAGGATCTATTTTAGAGAACTCCAGGCAGATATCCAAAATCCGAGTGTATATCGGAGCAAGATCACAGGTTTCAAAAAGACTTACCTAGATAATAAGGAGAAGTACGAAGATCTCCTTTTTAAAAACAATTACGTTGTCTTAGTTTCTTTCATTCACAATAAGGACGCGATCCGCATCCGAGTGATGAATAACGTAAAACTCAGTCCGGAAGAAGTGGATCGTATCAACGAAAGGATCGAAAAAGCAAAGACGTATAACGATCTTGCAGAAGCATTCTTAGAAAAAGGGGACGAAACAGAAGGTGCCGGCCTTGGGCTCATCATGACTCTAATGATGTTGAAAAACGACGGTTTAGGCGCAAGTTCTTATAAGGTAGAAAGCCAAGGTAATAACACGTCAGTCATTATAGATATTCCTATTCGTATCCAAAAGGAAAATATTCAGATCCAAAAAGCGGAAGAGATTATCAAAGAAGTAGATCAGCTTCCTACTTTCCCTAAAGCGATCCAAGATATCCAATCTGCTATCGACAAGCCGAATTCAAGTATCGGTCAGATCGCAGAGATGGTAAAGAAAGACGTAGCTCTTTCTGCAAACATCCTGAAATTATCCAACTCGGCGGCTTTCCGCAGAGGAAATAAAGTAGAGTCCTTGGACAGAGCAATTCAGCTAATCGGCTTGAAAGAGTTGCAGGTTTTGTTATATTCTCTCGGGACAAAGCAGATCTTAGAAAACAAGTTCCCGGCATTCCTGACAATTTGGGAAAAATCCAATCAGTGTGCGTACTATTGCAAATTGATCGCTCAAAGATTAAATCTTCCTAAAGAATCTATGAGTAATCTGATGTCGGCAGCGCTTCTTCATGATATAGGAGAGATCATTCTTCTTTCCTTAGAACAAGAACGCATGGGTAAGATCCAAAATTATTCCGCATCCAAGGAAATCGCCTCTTCTCTTTCTATGGAAGAAGCTGCATTCGGTATTACTCATACTAAGATCGGTGCATTGATCGCAGAAAAATGGAATTTCCCTGAGTTATATTCTAAAACCATGGAATACCATCATAGACCTCATTTAGCGGAGGAGCAATATAAGGAGATCATCTTTCCTATTTATCTAGCGGATATGATGATCAAGATCAATAATGAAGAAGCTAAGTTCTCTGAGATCCCTGACGAAGTATTGAAGCATTGTAAATTTTTCTCTTCCGGAGATTTCCATTCTTTCCGGACCAAAGCTTTAGAAAGTTTCCAAGCTACCCTTTAATTCGCCTGAATTCCGGCAATTAGAGACTTCTTTCGAACAAAGTACCAATAATAGTATTAGCCGAAGGTTCTTGTAATCTAATCCTTCGGGTGTATTGCTTATTGGGTGGATATCAGCATAATCATGACATCCGTACGGGTGCATCTATGACAAAAAAAATCCTAACCTGCTTTTTAGCCTCTCTCAGTATCTCTTTCGCCTCCTGCACGTCTTCCAGCGATCCGAACTACGCCTGGTTGATGAGTCTAGTAGCAGGATCCACTGCGGTGGAGGCTCCTTCCGGTCCTACCGATTTCGGGATCGATATCAATGACGAGACTACTCCTGTTGATTTCGTATTTGATACTACCCGCACAATCACCGTAAACGTTCAAGTAATAGATCCTATAGCTCCGGTGGATGGGTCCATGGTGCAAGTTACTGTACCTTCTGCTACTCCAGGTGCCACCAGTAGTAAATCGGTCTTTAAAGCTTATACAAATCCGAGCGGAGAAGTTACCGGTAGTTTTACAATAGACGGGGATACGAATACTGTTCACTTAACTGTAGAAGCTTACGGTAAATTTTACCAAGCGGATATTTCCATCGTAAATGTAAGTAAGGTAGATCGTAGAATTTCAGTGGGATTTACTGCAACTACGACTCAGATCATCGATAGCGATGGAGATGGTGTTCAGGATTTTGAAGACGTATTCCCGAATGATCCTACAAGAGTCAGTTCGATCCGCGTTCCTGCGGAAGATTATTACACAACTTCGTTTGAGGATCTATTTCCTAAGCAGGGAGATGCGGATTTCAACGACTATGTGACCCGTTCTTATTTTGAAGAAGATCTGAACAAATTCGGCGAAGTAGTAAGAGTAAGAGGTTATTTCACTCATGTTGCAAAAGGTGCCGGATACAATCATACTCTTCGTTTCGGATTGCCAGGGGCAAGTGTAACAAGCTATTCTCTTCTACGCTATGCAGCCGACGGAACCACCTTAGAAGAAAACCTAAGTGGAACTCCAACGTCGATTGCAGACCTAGAAATTTTAGGAAATAGTTCTACTACGATTTCCAAATCGAACGTTTCAAGAACAGACACAACCTTCGTAAAAGGTAAATCCGCAAAACTAGAAGTAATCCTTTCGGCACCTATTTCCAAACTGGTACTCGGACCCGCTCCTTATGATACGTTCATAAGAGTGATCAATACAGGCAAAGATATACATGCTGCTGGAAAGTATTTCGATGCAGAAGGTAAGGACATTTATAGAGATGCTACCGGATTCCCTTGGGTGCTTCTTGTGCCTGGTAATTTCCAATGGCCTTACGAAGCTACAGACATACGTAACTCCTATCCTACTTTCAAAACTTGGTATGAATCTCTTGGAACCACCAATACGGATTGGTTCCGAACTCCGAATACTTCGGAAGTGTTTCCGGCTACGCCCTAATTTGGGACTCCTGAAAGAGTAAAAGCAACCTCCCCCTTCCCTCATTCGGCCGAGGGGAGGGGTTTTTTTCTTTTCGAGCCATAAGCCGGACTATATCCTGATCTTTAAGTGGCTTCAGGACTCCTCAAACGAAAAGAAACCAAACAATCAGGCTCATTCTCCGGCAAGGAGCAAGCCTCTAAATTCCTATCCTTGGTAGAGGAGATCTCCCCTATCGTAGCCTTGGATGAAAACAATATAGTCCGATTTGCAAATGCATCCTTTAAGAAGGAATTTAGGCTCAGATTTGCAAATCCAGCCGGTAAAAATCTATTCAATCTATTAAAACTAGATTCAAAAGAAGAAGCTAACCTAAGAGAAAATCTTCATAAGGCTCTCAAAACAAAATTACAAAACCAGGAATTCAAAAAGGGAACTAAGTCTTACGGATATTCTATCTTTAGATTTAAAGACAGCCTGGGAATGATCTTAAAAGATATCACCGAGAACAAAAAGTTAGAGAAGAAGATCGCAACTCTTCACACACAAGTACTCGCCTCCCAAGAAGAAGAAAGATCCAGACTCGCAAGAGAACTTCATGACGGAGTAGGACAACTTATACTTGCTGCAAAATTACATTTCCAAGCATATCAAAAATCGGAGAAGGAACATCCTGAATCTTTCGGCTCCGGACTCGGGCTCATAGATAAGGCCAGCCAAGAACTCCGCGAAATTTACACAAATTTGCAACCTTCTTCCTTAAAAGAACTCGGACTGGAAGCCGCTTTGAGCTCTCTAGCGAACCAAATTTTTCCGATACAAAAAATCAAAGTAAAATCCGAGTTCAAAGTTCCCGAAAAAATTCCTCAGGAAATACAGAACCAAGTTTTCAGAATATTACAGGAAATTTGCGCAAACATTCTGAAACATTCCCAAGCGAATAAAGTGGAGTTAAAGATCTTTTCCGAAAAAGATACTTTGGTAGTTTCTGCAAAAGATAACGGAAAAGGATTTAAAGAAAAAGAAGCCAGAATAAAATCTACCGGATACGGATTGGAAAATATTCGGAGAAGAACCGAGGACCTAAATGGTACTCTTTTTTTAGAATCGGAACCAAATAAAGGCACTCAATACGTGCTTAGGATCCCGTTAAAAAAACGTTCCAAGGAGAAAGTATGAACGCCCAACCCTCCGTTTGCAAACTCTATCTTGTAGACGACCACGCTATCTTAAGAGAAGGTCTTAGACTGATCATCTCCGGACAAAACGATCTGGAAATCATCGGCGAAAATGGAAACGCCGAACAGGCGCTAGACGAGATCGGCAAATTAGAGCCCGATATTCTGATCACCGATATCTCCATGCCGGGAGTAAGCGGTATTGACCTCGTAAAGGGAGTCAAAAGATATTATCCGAAAGTACAGGTTATCATTCTATCCAGACATGATAACGAAGAATATATCCAAAAACTGGTGGATCTTGGTATCAATGGTTACGTTCTAAAAGACGACGCGGGCGAAGATCTACTCAGAGCAATCGATGCTGTCCGCAGAAAGGAAACTTACTTGAGTCCTAGAATTGCAACTCGCGTTCTTTCAGGAATAGGACGCAAAAAAACAGGAGAGCTTCAAGAAGAAGGTCCATCCGTATTCTCAGTACTTTCCGACAGAGAAAGACAGATCTTAAAACTGATCTCAGAGGGGAACTCCAACGAGAAGATAGGGAAACTTCTTCATATATCTCCTGCAACCGTAAAGGTTCATAGAGCAAATATCATGAAGAAGTTGGACTTACATAAAGTGGCGGATTTAGTAGTCTATGCGATCCGCGCAGGTATCGTAGAGAGTTAATTCCGAACGCAGAGTAAATGCAAAGGGGTGTCGCAGGTCGTAGCAAACCCGCTATCAAATGCGGTCTCGGTGTTCTGGTTTGGGCTCCCGTTATTGGCATCGACCGCAGCGTTCGCAGACATCCAATCGGAACAGGTAGTCCCAGTACCGTAGCCGGAGCCAGAATTCGAAATCCCCGTCCAATAATCCCCGGCTCCGGGAATTCCAGTTGCATTGTTCATCGGCAGAACCGGAAGCCCGGAACCGTCCGTATGAAAGATCAAAGTCTCGCTAGGATTCATCGCATAATAATTCGTATTTGGGAATAAGGGCCAACCCGCTCCACCCGGAACTCTGGAAGAAGAAGCGATCAAAGCAACATATTCCAAAGCAGATCCAGGTAAGCTAGGAACTTCTGAAGTCTTCGCGCTTTGGCAAATCAGATCCGCACCTCCAACACCTCCTAAATTCCCAGTATTGGTGGAAGTAGTAACGAACAGATAACGTGTTTTTCCAAGAAGTCCTAAGAGTATGATCTCATCTCCTCCTGGAAATGGTTTAGAACATGCTGAACTAAAAAGCCCGGAAAGAATAAGGATCAAAGTATAAATTCGAAGAGCCATAGATCAAAAGCTCCTTGTATATTGGACTTCCCATCTGTTCTGAGAAAATCCTGTATTTGCAAAAGTATTTAGATTTCCGCCTCTGTCAGGACTAACCTTGAACTGAACAGTATCTCCTTGCGGGAGTTTATTTTCCAACCAAAGAGAAAGTGCGACACTTAAAACTGCAACTCCTCCAATAAGAGCCTGATTGCTTTGGTGCATTTCATATTCTTTCTTATCATTCTCTCTTGCCTGCCAAAAATAAAGAGTAAAGGAAGAAGGTAGATTTAAACTTAAAATCGCAATATTCATCGGGTCGTTTAACGGTTTTGAGGCGAGAATATTCCCTGACTCTCTTTCTGAATTTCCTAGATAAGCAAGGACCCCGAACCAGGTCCAGATACTGTAGGACTTCCAACGCTCACCTTTGGAATAATATCCTGTTCCAGGGATCCAAACAAACTTGGAGGTTTTAATTCCTTTACTTGCTTCTTCTTTTTCAGCCAAGGCAACCGCCTTTGGACGGTCTTGCTCCACCTTAAAATTAGTCCAAGGAGTATAAGAAGAAGGTTTTCCGAATCTATTTAATGCGGCGATCCTATATTCGTAAGTCCCGGCTTCTAAGGAGAATTCGATCTCGTTCTCGGAGACTTTCTTTTCTAAAAATAATTCTTGAGGAGGTTCCGTTTTTCGGATTTCTACCACGTAACCTCGGCTTCCTTTTACTTCTTTCCATTCTATATAATATACGAAGCTCTTTTTCTCCGCAAAAACTCCCGAGGATATGGAAAAGAATATTAGAATAAACTGAAATACTATAGCGAAAGATTTTTCGCGGAACAAGAACATGCCTTCTCCTTAAGGGCGAGCGCCACTGGATTTTGTTTCCGGGGCTTCCAATTCTTCCCTAAGTAATATTTTAAAATCCGCTTCAGATCTGAGGCTGGGGTCCGCATCAGATTCGATGGTCCAACGGAACGTTCCTACATCCAGTTTTTCCAAATCTTTGAACACTAACCTGTCACCTTTTGTCTTTTTTTCATAGATTAGCTCGTCGCCTGAGCCTCTCTTATAGAAAAGACGAAATTTCCATTCGCTTTGCTTCTGTTTGGCGGAGAATTTCCAACGGAAAGAGATACTTTCCTTACCTGTCATGTCCACCAAAGTGCCGTTTTTCGGGAAATCTACGGATAGATCCGAACTTTGTTGTGTTTCGGGAACGACTACAGCAGTCTCCTGTTTTGTTTCCGCAATTTGTATCACTGGAAGAGAAATGGAAAATTTACGTGCTTCCGAAAACGTTTCCGTTCCGGGAAGATTCGTATAAGACTGTATTCTCCAGTAATACGTCCCAGGATCTAATGTGAGTGAAAAATTTGTGCGGAATACTTGGGTCTCAGACAAGGCTCCAAAATTTGGATCGGTAGAGATCTGTAATTTGTAACCGCTTGCTATCTTTTGTTTCGCCCAAGAAAAGGCAACGGTCCTATCTTCTTGAGAAAGATCTTTTTTAGGATAATGTAATTCAACAGGGAAGTTGGGAAGAACTCTAAACTTTCGGACCTCGGATATTTTTTTGCCATCCTTCGAGTTGATCCTCCAATAATAGATCCCTTCCGGAAATTTTTGCTTATAATAAGGCTCTTTAGACGGTCTTTTAGAAATATAAACGGAGAAATCTCGTCTAGGAGAAATTTCTAATATACCTTCTTCTCCACCTTCCCAACGGAATTCAACCGTCTGTTCTAGTTCCGCAGGGAAATATCTATGCGAGTCCTCAGGGTGCACAAGACTCCAATTTTGGTTAAGTTTATTTCCGTTTAGAGAACTTTCTTTTTCACCTAATGTTTGTTTAACTGTTCCATTTTCGGACCATTCTACCTGTCCTCTTTCTACATCTACTCTGGTGCCGTTCTCATTTTTGGTGACTTGGAATTTGGAACCTAGTTCCGCTTCCAACCCTACAGTTCCTGCGATTACGGATAAGACTTTCTTTCCACTTTCTACTAGTATATTTCCTTCGCTCAGATCCAGATTTTCTTTATTCTCTTTTAATTGGAGAACCACCATTGACTGAGGATCTAATTCTATCCGAGTGCCTGATTTTAAAAATACTACCGCTTCCGACGCCTCATCTGTTCGGATGGAATCCCTATCGTATACGGACATTCCTTGTTCCAAATCTTCCCATAACATTCTGTCCGGAAATTTTCTTTGCGCAGTTTTATATCTGAAGGAGACGGTTCCCATGATCTCCTTTCCTACTCCTCCGTTTGATTTGGATTCGAAATACAGAAGGTACAAAGAAAAGAAAAGTACAATGAAGCAGCCCATGCCGACCTGCCATTCTCTTTTGTATATTCTCCAATCCATATCTTAACCAGCGACCGCCTTGGAAGGAGAATCAGGTTCAGGTATTCCGCAAATTCTGCGGAGTTCTTGCAGGTTTTTAGGACAATCCGGATCTTCTAACCAACCTAATACCGCATAGAGTTGTTGAGGCTTTTCTTTTCCTCGGATCCAAACTGGAGGAAGTGTTTCGAATTTATAATGATCCTTTACTTTTTCGTAAGATGTTTCTGAAACCAATATGTCTGTTCCAAAATCTTTTGTTAAATATTCAATACGAGAAGCAAGATTGACCGCGTCCCCGATGACTGTGAACTCCAGTTTTTTTTCGGAACCGATCTGACCGACTACCACCGGGCCGGTATTGATCCCGCATCCAAATCTTGCTTGAGGTCTTCCGATCTCGTTTCCGATCCGATTGAATTCCATCAATGCGTTTCTCATTAATAGTGCGGAGTTGATTGCATTTCTTGCATCATTCTCGTCCGTATATAAAGCGCCCCAGTGAGCCATGATCGCATCTCCGATAAACTTATCCACGATCCCTTCAGTGAGATAGATACATTCTACCATCTCAGTGAAGTAAGCGTTTAGGAAATCAACCACCTCGCTTGGTTTTAATTTTTCGGACATTCCGGTGAAGTTTCTTAAATCGGAGAAGAATACGGTAACATCTTTAGTGACCCCGCCTAAAGGCATGTCTCCAGCAAGTGCACGTTCTGCGATTTCCTTGTTCACAAATTTTCCGAAAGTATCTTTGATCTTCTCTCTTTCTTCTAAGCCATGAGCCATCTTGAGGAAAGAATTTGTTAGGACTCCAACCTCATCTCTGGTGACCGGTTTGATCCCTACCTTATAATTCCCTCTTTCAATCTGTCTTGTCGCACTCAATAGATTGATGAGTGGAACAGTCAGAGTTCTGGAGAATAGGAACACCACCAAGAATGCAAGGCTCAATACCGAGATCAGAATATAAAAATTCTGTCTTCTGATTTTATACACCGCTTCGAATGCTTTATCCGCTTCAATAGAAGACACTACTGCGAGGTTGCCGTCTTCTAATTGTTGAAAAGATCCTAATGTTTCTTTTCCTTCAAAAATAGAAGTTTGGGATCCGTTGTCTGCGGGACTTCGCAATAAAAATTGGACCAAAGGATTTTTAGAATAATCTTTTGCAGAAACTGTTTCTGATTCTTCCGTATGAGCGATCAACCTTCCTCTGGAATCCACTACCCAAATAGCAAATAATTCAGTTTGTAAAGCAGACCTGGCAGATTCCCAAAGATCCTGAGGAGAAATTAAGAAGAAGCCATGCCCTTTTCCGGAAACATCCTTCTCTATAAAAAGTACAGTCGGGAATCCGAACTTTGAACTTATATTTTCCAATCGAGTGGATTCGAATTCGGAGGCGAAAAATTTTTCTTTTTCTTCTTTAGGGATCGAAACCCATAGACCGCGGATCTCATCTTCTTCTTTCCTAAGATCTCTCAAAAATCTTGGGTTAAAAACAAGTGATGATTCACCTTGTTCGTATTTTCCCCAGGCAAGAATTTTAGGATGATTAGAAAAAAATCCCGATATGTACGCAGGCGGAGAGGTTTTTCTAGAATCGGAACCTCTGGAAGGACGGATATCCCTTTTGTCCGCGAACTCCGATGATTTGGTGGAAAGTTCTTTAATCCTAAGACCTACTTGTAATCCGGTCAATCTAGCCAAACTCAAGTTATATTCTTGGATCAATGATACAGTATAATTTCTAAAAAGACTTGTGGCAAGTCCGATCACAAGCCCCATACTCACCACAACAATCGCGGAAACGATCGCGAGAAGTTTGACTCGAATAGTGATCCTGGAAGCTTTAAAATCCTCTCCATGATTTTTAGGAGGTTCTTGTTTTTCTTTTCTGGATTTTTCAGAAGTTATATTAGGAGAATATGGTATATATACTTTGGTAGATTCTTCCTTTTTGCCGGAAAGGATCTCCCGCATCAATTTTACGAATTCATTGGATTCATTTTCGGAATAACAAACGAGTACGGAACCTAAATGAGATCTAAGAAAACGATCTAATTTTCTCACAGAGTCCGGAGAAGAACGGAATTTTGCTCCGTCCATCGTAGAAAGACGGATCTTATCTTCTTGGAGTTTTTTTACCAGATCCCTGAATAGTTGGCTATTTTTCCAACCGCTTGCTTCCGATTTCGTTCCCCAAAAAACTACCTCTTGAATACCTCTAGTATGGATCTCATCCATCCATTCGGAAAGATTTCCTCCTTCTTCCGGAAATCGTCTAGAGTATGCGGACATAGTGTCCGTCAGAGGAACTTCTAAAATTTGATTTTTTCCGACTCCCTCTTGCATGGGGATAGGAGTCTCTGAAATCTCTCTAGTTTGTCATTACAAAATCCAATTTTATCTCCCTTTAGATTTGCCCTCGGTTTGCCACATAATTCGGCACTTCCATTTTTTCTTTTCTAGAAAATACTTCCTCTTAATTTGGGAGAATGATTTGGATGGACTCGGTTTTAGGTTCAAATTGGTTGCTAGGAGCAATTTCGGTTATTTCCGGAATTCTTTTGGGTTATCTTTTCGGCGGGTTCATAGTTCCGAGACTCGCAAAAACTCTCACAAAAGACCAGTTAGACACAAACCATCCTCTTTACACAGCACTGCTCTCCTTAGTTAGATTTTCCTTTTTTATTTTTGGGTTATATACCGCTCTTAGGTTCTTAAAATTAGAAGCTCCCTCGGAAGAAAAAATCTCTCTCTATCTAAAAGTATTCGGGATCATCGTATTCACATTTTCCTTTGCAAGAGTTGGTTCAGGCGCTTTTACTTTATATTCTTCAAAGGCAGAAGGACTTCTTCCTTCCGCATCCATACTCAACAATATAGTTCGGATCCTGATCTTACTCACCGGTGGTTTGGTCGCATTACAAACTCTAGGGGTCTCAGTTACTCCCGCTTTGACTGCATTAGGAGTAGGAGGTCTTGCATTTGCATTAGGTTTGCAAGAAACTCTTTCCAATCTATTCGCGGGACTTGGAGTTTTATTAGGTAAAAAAGTATCCGTAGGAGATTATATTTCTTTGGAAACCGGAGAAGAAGGTTTGGTGGAAGATATCAACTGGAGAACTACTTCTCTCAAAAAAAGAAATGGAAGTACGATCATTATCCCGAATGCGAAGATGTCCAAGACTACTTATACGAATTATAGTCTCACAAATACTGGGCTTTGGACTGAGATTGAGATCAGTATTCCTAAAGAAGGAAATTTGGAGAAGTTAGAAGTCATCCTTAGTCAAGCTGCGAATTTTTCCTTAACTAATATCTATGGAAAAAACGCTTATAACGAATCCAAAATTTCATTTCGTTATATTTCTTTCGGACAATCTAATATCGATTTGGTGGTTCATCTCGCGTTAAAAAAAATAGATGACTCCGGACAAATTAAATCCGTTTTCATAAAATCCTTGCATTCTCAATTTAGATCGGAAGGAATCGATAACATATCCGCGAAATCGGTAAAATAATCCATAACGACCTAATCTATTCGCGGAAATCAGTCGTAATAGAAATCGTATGCGAAACGTTTCAGAAAACAAACTTTGGTTTTATATTCATGTCCTAAGCTTAGATGTATGCCTAGGAGTTTTAGGTTCCGGAGCCTTGGCAACAGTAGTGACAGGCGCCAAGATGAAGACAGTATGGTGGTTCCTTCTCCCCTTAAGCGTTTGGGTCATCTATACATTAGATCATTTATTGGATGGAAAGAAGGTGGGAGAAAATTCAATCAACCCACGTCACAAATTCCACTACGATCATTCTAAAATTTTAACAATACTCTGCACAATTGCTGCAATTATATCGGCTGTCCTCGCCTTCTTATTATTGAGAGAGATCGTTTTACTTGGCGGCGTATTATTAGCTGCGTTAGCAGTTCTTCATTTAGGGATCGCTCGTTGGGGTAAGATACGTTTTGGAAAAGAATTTTCGGTAGCATTGATCTACACATTGGGTGTTTGGTTCGGCCCTTTATTGGTTGTAGGGTTTCGGTCTTGGACAATCCCGATTCTTCTTTTCTTATTCTTTTTAGGTACCGTTTTAAATTTGGTCATGAACTCTCTCATGGAAGCGGAGTTAGACGCGAAAGAAGGTCAGGTTTATCTATTAGGAGTTCTTTCTCCCAAACTTGCAAAGGAATGGGTGTTACGATTGTCCTTGCTCGGATTTCTGGCTGCCTTAGTATTGGCCGGCGGAATACGGAAATGGGCTCCGGGCACCTCGGTCTCGGCCTCTTTGGTGATCGCTCTTATCTGTGCCGTTCCGGGAGGAATCCTGCGTTACGCGGATAAATTCCAAGATTCTCAAAAGTATAGGATCCTCGGAGAAGGAGTTTTTATCTTGGGACTGATCCCTTGGTTTTTAAATTCCTTTTAGATCCTAGATGACCGCCTAAGAAATTTAATATCGGAGATAAAAATATGGGAGAATTTTTCAAAGACAAAGTTGTATGGATTACGGGGGCTTCTTCCGGGATCGGTGAATCTTTAGTTAAAGAAGCCGCAAGAAGAGGTGCAACTTTAGTTCTTTCTTCCAGACGAGAAAAAGAACTCAAAAGAGTCCGCAAAGAGAATGGACTAACAGATTCAAATAGCATGATCCTTCCTTTGGATCTAGAAGATTATAAAAAGTTGGGAAAGGTTCCCGCTCAAGTTATCAAAACTTTTGGAAAGATAGATGTTCTCATAAATAATGGCGGGATAAGCCAACGCTCTTTAGCTCATGAGACTTCCCTAGATACTTATGAAACTTTGATGAAGGTCAACTACTTCGGTAATATCGCTCTAACTCTTGCAGTGCTTCCTCATATGAGGGAAAGAAAACAGGGTTGGGTTTCCACGATAGCGAGTGTTGCAGGGCTTATCGGAGTTCCATTGAGAACCGGATATTCTTCCACCAAATTCGCGTTAACCGGTTTTTATGAAGCATTAAGGGCTGAAAATGCAAAAGAAAATCTAAAAGTTACTTTGGTATATCCTGGTTTCGTGAAAACCAATATTTCGCATAACGCATTAAAGGGAGATGGAACTCCTCAAAAGAAAATGGACAACGTAATCGAGAACGGAATCGATGCGGACGAATGTGCTCGCAAAATTTTAGATGCGATCGAAAATGAAGATCTACAAGTGATCATCGCAGGTGGAAAAGAGAAATTCGGTCTATTCCTAAGACATTATTTCCCTAAGTTTTTCGCAAAGTTTTTATCTAAAACTGCAGTTACCTGAGATCGTAGGAATTCCTACAATGGCCAAGGCTCGCCCCCACCCTGGTTCGGGTGGTGGAGGTGGGCTTGTGGGAGAAGCCTTTTCCCTATATCATAAAATGGTAAAATCGACAATTATAAAGTTGGGGCAATTTTGTAGGAGCTCCTACATTTTGATATGAGAAGAATGTGTTTGACTTAGCGAAAGTAGTTATCGCCCCGTCGCTCCCTTTTACTTCTTCATCTTCCAAACATATCGTATCTTCTCATTCCTAAAATCTTCCGGATGAGTTTGTTTCGTGATATCTTGAATATCTTCCCAAAGAAGCTCATCAGTATCCAACTTGAACTTTCGAAAATTCGTAGAGAAAAAGAGGATCGCGCCTGGTGCAGAAAAATCCTTAAAGATCGAATTTAGTAAAAAAGAATAATCTCTTTGCACATCGAAAATATCCTTCATCTTCTTACTGTTAGAAAATGTAGGGGGATCGACAATAATAAGATCGTATTGTATTCTTTTAGGATTATTCCTTTCCCTCTTCAGCCATTCCGTAATATCTTCTCTGATAAATTCGTGGTCTTCGTGAGAAAATCCGTTTAGCTCGAAATTTTCCTTAGACCAGTCCAAGTATTTTTGGGAAAGATCCACGCTGGTGATTTTTTTAGCTCCTCCGTCGGCAGCATAAACGGAGAACGCACCTGTATATGAATATAAATTTAGAACATTCTTGCCCGAGGCTTCTTTTCTAAAAAGATCGCGTGTGGTCCGATGATCTAGAAAAAGTCCAGTGTCTAGATAATCGCTTAAGTTTACCTTAAATTTCAGTCCACCTTCATTCGCTTGGATGGATTTCTCTTGAGTATCCAACTTTTCATACTGGAGATTTCCCTTTTTACGTTCTCTAGTTTTCCAAAATAAATTTTCAGGAGGCAATTGCAGAATTTCGATGATAAAGTTACGAATGGTATTTCTTTCTGATTCTCTCTCTTCCTCAGAGATCGGATAAGAATTCAAGTATTCGGAGACCAAGCAATAATTTTCGTATAGATCGATAACGATCGGAACTTGCGGAATATCTCGGTCGTAGATCCGAAAACAAGTGATTCCCCTTCTTCTCGCCCATTTTTTCCAATGTTTGGACATTCTAGTCAGGCGATTGGAGAACATTTCTAAATGTTTCATTTCTCCCAAAGTTTCGGATCCACCTCTACTAAGGGATAAACTTTTGCATCCCCATCATTATAATGCCACCATTCGGAACTGATTTGTTTGAACCCATGCTTTGTTAGAATTCCAACGAGTACTCCCAGATTTTTAGAAACATTCGGCTCTAAGTCCTTTCGGAAGGGAGAAGCTTTGTATGTAAATTCGTCGTAAGAACTTGGCATTTCCAGCTCTTTCCCTTTGGAATCAATTAGAGTCAGATCCACTGCCCCTCCTCGATTATGAACCGAACCATTTTTTGTAGGATTTCCTACATATCTTGGATTCGGAACCTTATCCCATAGGATCTTTTGTGCGTAGGGAGGACGATACCCGTCCCAAATTTTGATCCTGTATCCATAAGTCTGAAATTCAGAGTTGGCGGCTTTTAACTTTTCTGCAGTTTCTTTTCTAAGCAAACAGGTTTGAAAAGGATAGATAACGGAGCCTGTAAAATTTTCCGGAGTAGAATAACGAAGATCTATCACTATACTTGGATCTATATCTTTTATACTTACTAACCCTTTTTCGATCTTTAAAGATGGCGGGCTTTCTTCTAATTTCGGGACTGGAGATTTTTGGCAATAAAAGAAGATAAGCAGAATTAAGATCAGACCAAAACTGCGGACTCTCATGCAAGAGATGATTCGAACTCAAGCGACCAAATTGTCAATATGAATAGGTCTTTATAGTCGCTTCGCTCCTGAAGCCCGCAACTTGGTATTAACGATAATCTCTATTTTGGAACGGGCTATAGTCTTCCCGCAAACACGAATCTTGTCTTATAATAATTTTCATCCAAGGAATTTACTGTTACACCTTTGACTACAGAGGCATGTACAAATTTTCTATCTTTAAGATAAACACCTACATGACTGATCTTCTCTCCGTATATATTAAAAAACACTAAATCTCCCTCTTGTAGATCGGATTCGGGGACCTTTTTGACCTGTTTAGAAATACTTTCGGAAGAACCCGCAATTGTTTTTGAGTATGCTTTTTGCACCAAACGTGCAGCTAGACTAGAACAATCTATCCCGGATTCGTCTTTGCCATTATCTCTATGAGGAGTTCCAATCCAATGTTGAGTTTCCTTGAACAATTCCAAATTATCTTTGGAACTGATCTCTAATTTCCAAGTTTCGTAAAAATACTTGTGAACTTCTTTATCGGATAAGGATTTTGCCTGGTCTGCTACAAGTACCAGGGCGAAAAAAGGTATGATCAAAAAAGAAAGTGCTCCCGAATTTGGGAGAACTTTCTCTTTCCATAAAACTAGAATTTTTTGGATTCCATTCGAGATCATGCATATCTGACCCTTTCGGAACGGATCTGGTTTCTTTTTTTCTAACTGAAAGCGATTATGATTTTATGTTTTTTCAACCGATCTCCCAAACAAACTCTCTGATCTTTTCACTAACCAAATCGGGCATAGTTCTTTGGATCCAGTGATTGCTATCATACGTATATTCTTTATAGGAATCACAGATCCTCTCGTGAAGTCTGTATAACTCCGGTCTGATCGCAAAATCTTTGAGCGGAATTAGGACCTGGACTGGGACCTTGATACGTTTCGGTTCCGGATACTTCTCCCCTCTAAGCAGTTCTCTATACAAATTCACATTGGAAACAGTCGTCGCAACAATCTCTTCTTTGGATTTATTCCTAAGTGTATCATTCTCAGGAACTCCGCCGGTATTCATCGTATACTTCCAGAAAAATTTACTGAACGTTTTCCAGATCCATTCTGGCAGAAAAGGAATTTGGAAATATAGAATGTACCAAGATCTTTTGAGCTGAGAAAGTGCCTTGTACAAAGAGACCGGATTTCCGGAAAGTGCCATTTGAAAAGCGTTCCTACGCCCAAGCACTGGGTGAGGTCCTCCCATTGCAGTATAAGATTTTGCCCAAATCGATTTCTGTTCGTCCGCAACGAACGCCCAACTAATCAAAGATCCCCAATCATGAGCAACAAGATGCACTGGTTTATCATTTCCGATAAATCGGATTACTGATTCAAGATCTTCGAATATTCTACGAACATTATATGCTTTTTGCTTTTTAGGCTTATCGGATTTTCCGGATCCCCTTAGATCTAGCGCGGCTACATTATAATCCTCTTTTAAAGATTCCATCTGGTAGGACCAAACTCTATGATCGTCAGGATATCCATGAACGAATAAAACTGTTGGCCTGTTCGGTCTTTCTTTTGCCGTATGATTGTATTTCACATACAAGGAAACATCGCCGTTATGGACAAAGGTTTCCGTCCAAACCTCAGTCCTTTCTTTTTTTACTCCGTTTTCCAATTGGGTAGCCGCCATATTTTTCGCCTCTTTTCATTTAAGAAAGTTTTTGTCCGAGTCTTTCCATTCCTCTTAAGAATCCAGGAGATAATCTGGTCAAGAATCTCAATAACTTCGCAGTGAACCCTGGGAAGACATGCATCTTTCTCTTTTCAATTCCCCTTACAATGGCTCGAACCACCATCTGAGGGCTGTCTACGATCATAGAGGGAACCACTTTAGGTTTGTCCGTTCCGAATTGTTGAGAATGTAGTATGTTCGTATTTGCGAAGAAAGGATACACGTTAGTCGTATATATTCCTTGGTGTCTATAACCTGAATCTAACGCTTCGCCCAAGGCTCTGATCCCGAATTTGGAAACAGAATAATATACTAACTCACCCGGAGCAGTGATCCCGGCGCAAGAAGATAGATTTACGATCTGTCCGTATTTTCTTTCCAACATTGCAGGTAAGAATAAACGAGAAAGATAAATAGGAGCGTATAAATTTACATCCAGGATCAATTTCCATTTATCCATCGGAACATCCAGTAGTCTTCCACCAAATGCCAAACCTGCGTTATTGACTAAGACATCTATCTTAGGTTGAATCTTGATCGCTTCTTTATAAGCCTTTTCGCAACCTGATTCACTACTTAGATCAGCTGCAAAACTTCCGAGTATTTTACCTGGAACGGGCTTTGAATTTTCCAAATAGAATTCAAGCTTAGTTTCCGGTGCTTTCATATCCGTAAGCACTAGATTGGCACCTTTCTTTAACAATTGTTTGGTTAATTCTTTACCAAAACCACCGCTTGCTCCGGTGATTAAAATGTTTTTCCCGCTTAGTCTGCTCATGCAATTTCCTTATAGTCCGTCTCAAAGTCTTTGTTTTCGGTCAGTATTTAGTTTCGGGCTTCAATAGCCTGGGCCGAATGGTCCAGGCTATTATAAATATGCTCTGGCGATTCGAAGATTGCCTTACTTAATTCCAGATTATCTTCTTGGTCCGGATGAAAATTAGGACGGAGATATCTGAAGAATGCACCCAGCGCATGAAAGAAGACCTTTTCGTCTATAAAGATAAAACGGAAAGCATCTTTTCTGGTTTTCCATTTAAAAGTAAGTCCCTCTTGCCAAAGAAGGATCTCAGCGCCTATAAATGTCGCCGCCCAGAATACGATTGTCACTCCGAGGAAAGTGACCATTCTTCTAAAATAGTTTCCGCTGACATCCAGAAACACATCGTAAGCTGCAGACTTGTGTTCTATCTCCTCTGCTGCATGCCATTCCCAAAGTCGTTTCATCTCTGATTCCGCTTGGTCCAATGCCTTGATTTGCAAGCCGATAGTAGCGACAAGAGAAGTATAATGCTCCGCTCCAGCAGTCGCCGCCAAACAAGACTTAGCTGGCATTACTCTTTCTACAAAATTTACGAAGAATGAATTCACAAAATCGGTGAAAGCCTTGATCTTAAAGCCCTGATCTTCCAGGATTTTCCAGGTCTTTTTATGCTCACCCGCGTGTTGTGCTTCTTGGCCCATGAATGCCTTTGCATTTCGAAGAACTCTTGGATCCTTGATACTTGGTAGGAATTTTTGGATACTTCTGATAAAGAATCTTTCTCCGTCAGGAAAAAATAAGGTCCACGTATTCAGAATATGGGTTTTATAAGCAGAACCGTTCATCCAATGTTTACTGGTGCCATTCTCGCTAAATTCAAATTTAGGTTTTCTGACGGGATAAAAATAAAAATCCTTATCCTTTAATATTTCACTACTCATAATAAGCCTTTTAAATTAAGTATTATAATTATTGAATGTATGTATTTTAAGCAGGGACTTTTTCTTTTTGTTTCTTAGAGTTGACCGTCTGCCTGGGAGATTTGGATTTTTTCTTCTCCTTCCAAAGACGTACATGTGGAAGATCCTCATCCAACCAATAAGCGGTAGAGTCTGTAACTACTAAGATCTCTTCCCATTTTACTCCGAAGGATTGTGATTCCTTGGAGCCGCTATATATTTTACCAATATGAGGTTCTACAGCCCATAGTCCCGGTTCCGCTCTAAAGTTAGAACCTTCTCCCCATAATGGAGAATGTCCTGAGACTCCTGGGATTAGGTCTTTTATCATTTGAGGGAATAAATAGGCGAATGTTTGGAATGGAAATCCATTCACTCGTCCACCTGGAAGATTATAAGCGGGAAGTCTTCCCACTTTATGACCTAACACTCCCTGAGGATAGACGGAATGACAGTTAACGTATCCGGAAGCACGGATCCTTGCATCTACTTCCAAATAGATTTCCGCCAAGGTTCTTTCTTCTAAGACCCTTCTTAAAATTAACTCTCTGTATTCTTCTAAATTTGAGAGTGCCTTGTCATATTCCGGATTTTTACCGAACGAGAAAGCATAACCCACATCGGCTGCTCTTCCCGCAAACGTAGGAGCTACATCTAGGATCACTGCCATACCTTCTTCTAATTTGCGGTTAGAAGGTTGGAATTTTCCGCCGAAATGGGGAAGTAGACCTTCTCCTTTTCTTAAATAATTGAGGGAGAGTGGACGTTTGAATCCTCGGAACGCAGTTCTATCGCCAAACCATGCGAAGCCGTAATGGAAGAAGGATGTGCCACCCGCGTTTCGGATATAGTCGTCAATTTTGCGAGCTGCTTCTTTTTCTGTGATGCCTGGGTATAATTCCTTGCGTACAGATTCCACCGCTTCGTAAGCCAAGGCTTGCACTTTGCGATAAGATTCTAGTTCTTCTTTAGGATATGTTTCTCGGGACATCGGTCTCTTCTCCTTCCTTGCGGAATCCGATAGGAAGGTTTTATCCTAACCGATATGTGAAAAACAATCGTCCGAACTTATAGTTTGCTACCCTTTTTTCTCCATTCTAATGGAGTCATTCCAGTGATTTTCAAAAACTGTGCATTAAATGTGGACTTAGTATTAAATCCAACATCGTACGCGATGGAGAGAACAGTTCGATCCAGATCCTCTAATAACAAAGTTTTGGCCTCTTCTACCCTAAATGAATTTAGGAATTCATTGAAGTTTTTGCCGTAGGTTTCGTTTAGAATGCGGGAAAGTTGGTGGGGAGAGACCAAAAGTTTTTCTGCGAAGTCCTGAATTTTCAGACTTTCTTCTTTATAGATTTTGTCCGCCTCTACCAACTCCTTGATACGAGTATGAAGTTGGTCCAGATCCAATCCATTCAGTTGGGTTCTTTCATACCTTTTCTGTTGGATCTCCGACTTCAAAGAAATGAAAAAATTCGGATACCTGGAAGAGAATAAAAATATAAGAACGATTCCCAAAGTTTGGAAACTAGAACCCGCAGCTAATAAAAATTGATTCTTTAAAAAGTATCCGAACCAACAAAGTTGGATGGTTGTGAAGACCACAAAGAGAATTGTATAAACTAAAGAAGAAAGTGGGATCTCAGTTTCTTTGGAAGCCTTTCTGAATAATACCCAAAGAAAGATCGAGTAAACAGTTTGGTGGATGGAACCGAATATTGTGACCCCGGTCAGAATATCCACCTTGGAACCAAACATTGCGTTTCGAATATATTCTCTGATCTCTTCTGCAGGTAAAATAATATAGGCTATTAATTCCCCTAGAAAAAGTAGAATGGCCGGGATAAAATGTTTTCCGATCTGGATCTCTCTATCCAAAGCAAATTGGACCATATTTTTAGAGACCAAAAGTAACATTGGGCCTACTGCCCAGACTGCAGGGAAGAATGCTGGCCAGAACCAAATATGATCTGCGGCCCATGGTAGCAGACCTAGGCCCAATCGACTCTCCACTAAGGCAAGAATGATGGCTAAATAGAAGATCCCACCGGGCATCGCGTTTTCCCTTTTTTTAGCGAGCTCCATCGCCGCGAGAAGAAGGCAAAGTGCGGTTCCAAATTGGATCCAAAAATGAAGAAAAAAACCGGGCAGATGCTCCAAAACAAAATTCCTTCGAAACTTCGGGAGAGTAAATCTGAAGGAGAAGTTTTGTCCAGCCGAAAGGGAAAATTGCGACTGGCGCCGAAGGAAGGTTTGACTCTTCTACCCTTCCCTTGTTTCCTATCGGTATGAGCGATTTCGTAGAGTTGAAATTCGGAGACCAGGTCCACCGTCTTCCAGTAATCACAGGAACTGACGGGAATAAAGGAATCGATATTAGAGATTTGCATACTAAGACGGGGCTAACTTCTTATGATCCCGGGTTTTTTAATACTGCATATGCCCAGAGTAAAATTTCCAGAAGAGACGCTCTTACTGGAGATTTGCAATACAGAGGCTATGACGTCGCAGAATTAGTACATTATTCCACTTTCGTAGAGACAAGCTACCTGCTAATTTATGGAGATCTTCCCACCGAAAAGCAATTGAAAGAATTCTCCATGAAACTCTCCAAACATAGTTTGATCCACGAAGACATGATCAATCTATTTGACGGATTTCCAGGAAGAGCCCACCCTCTCGCGGTCCTTTCCGTAATGGTTTCATCCCTATCTAGCTATTACCAAGACGAGTACGAAGAATATTTAGATCGTGGGATCGACCAAGCAGCTAGACTATTAGCAAAGATCAGAACGATCTCAGCATTTTCTTATAAAAAGATGATAGGACAGCCTTTCGTTTATCCTTTGGATCGCCATCCGTATTGTACAAATTTCTTATATATGCTTTTCTCCATTCCGTCGGTTAAATACCAACCTTCCGAGGAGCATGATAGGATCTTAAACCAACTTTGGATCTTATACGCAGATCATGAGCAAAATGTTTCGAACACTACTGTTCAGCTGATCGGTTCCACTCAGGCAAATATATTCGCATCCGTTTCTTCTGCGATCAACGCACTTTGGGGCTCCAGAGAAGGCGGAAGACAGGTTGCAGCAGTCGAATTGATCGAAGATATTATTAAATCCAAACTTTCCGTTCCGGAATTTCTGGAAAGGCTCAAGAAAGGGGACTACCAACGTCACTCCACATGTTTCGGTCACGACGCATATAAGGTGAAGAGCAAACGTTCTACCATCGCTCAAAAACTATTCTTAGAATTTTATAAACAGAAGAAGTTGGATCCAATCGCAGAAATCGCTCTACAAGTAGATGATTATGTAAGTAAAGATCCATTCTATCTAGAAAAGAATTTGTATCCAAACCTAGAGTTCTATAGTGCGATCCTATTCCATAGTTTAGGAATTCCTAAAGAACTTTTCACAGCAATGCAAGCGATCGGTAAACTTCCTGGTTGGTTGGCTCACTGGAGAGAACAGAGAATTGGTGTGAACGCATCTCATAAGGTTCGTCCACGTCAGATCTTCACAGGCGAGACTCACAGAAAGTACAGACAAATCTTAGAAAGATAAGTTTTTACTTAGAAGGCAAAAAAAAACCGTCTCCTTGCGGAGCCGGTCTGAATAGGTTTCAATTCTGTAAGTTCGTTTGATCTGAGATCTAATTAATTAGACCTATTTTTATCCGATAATGCCTTCAGGAAAGATACTATAGAATCAACCTCTTCTGAGGAAAGCTCTTTTCCAAGCTGCAAATATGCCATTTTTTTCACCGCTTCCGGTAGGGTTGCCACCTTTCCGTCGTGGAAATAAGGAGCGGTTAAGGCTATATTTCTAAGAGACGGAACTTTGAAGAAATACTTTTCAGCATCGTTCTTGCTCACTGCAGATCTTCCAACGTCGGTTGTATTTTCGTAAGGGTGTACCTGTCCTAGTTTTCGGAAGCTATTTCCGCCTAAAAGAGGTCCATTATGGCATTGGATACATCCTGCACTTAGGAAAGTTTCCAGTCCCTTCTGCTCTTCAGAAGTTAAAGCTCTATGATTTCCAGCTTGGAACTCATCAAAACGGTCTCTGGTAATCAGGGTTCTTTCGAACGCAGCAATCGCTTCTGCCAAATTGTCATAAGTAATCTTTTTATCCTGATCCGGGAATGCTTTTGCAAACAAGTCTACGTATTCCGCGATTTCAGAGAGTTTCTTCTCCACTGCAGCTTCAGAAGGCATTGCCATTTCCACTGGGTTTAAGATCGGACCTTTTGCCTGTGCCTTTAGGTCAGCCGCTCTTCCGTCCCAGAATTGAACGAAATGGAATCCTGCGTTCAGAGATGTAGGAGAATTCCGATCTCCATTTTTTCCAAGAGCACCAGGAGAAGTAGGAAGATTGTCCACTCCAGCGGTCTTTCCCAAAGTTCCGTGGCAGGAACTGCAGGACTGTGAATCGTTGATAGAAAGACGTTTTTCGAAATAGAGTTTTTCGCCTAAAGCAATCTTAGCAGGAGTATCCTTTTCGGAACCCGGCATTTTTTCCGGAAGGATCCCAAAAGAAGTCTTCGCGTCTTGCATGAGCTGTTTTGTTTTCTCGGATGGACCACATGCCGAGACCAGGGCCAAAATTAAGCCCAAGCAAAATATTTTTGTATTCTTCATTTTCATCACCACAGATTAGAATCATTCTAATCTTGTGTAGAATCCTCGGACGAGGATTAGAGACAACTCTTTTTCCAAAGAATCCGATTTCTCTTCCGAAAAATTCGCCTAAGAATGCAATCTGAGTTCGAATTCGAATTTTCCGGGCTCGCTCAATAGGAAAAATCTCGCGCCTAACTTTTCAGTCCTTACTTTTAGGTCGGCTTCTATTAGAGAAGAAGGCTCTTCTTTGGTTTCTACAACTCCGGTTGTCTGTATCCTAAGTAATATGGAATCTCCTTCTTTTCCCCAGAAAATTTTAGATTCACCCGACCTTCTTGCCCCTATTTTTACCGCATCGGAGAAGATTCTCTGGACCTGGAGACATTCATCTATTCTCAAAAATTGAGAAACCTTTTGGATCTCTGAATGAGCGAATAACGGATTTTTCAGGACGAACTTTCTCATTACATCTTCTACCAATTCTTCTTTTCCGCCCTGATGGTGCATCAGATCCAAAATATCTCGGACACCTGAGAGAGTCTGGTTAAGTTCGTTTTTGAGTTTAGAAAGCGATTTGTCGGAACTTTCTTTTGATTCCAATTGATCGATGAGAGAATGAAACCCCTTGTCCATAGATTGGTCCACTAACGTTGCGAATTTCGCTTTTTCTTCGGCGTTCAATCTAAGTTGTTCGTTATACTTGGATTGTAATTCTGCGAAGGTTTCCGCCTTCTCCAGATCTTTAGTAAATCTTAACGATATAATATAAGAATTGAATGCTATAAACCCGACTAACGCTGCCGGAAAACTATACGGGATGAGAAAGTAAACCTCGTATAATCCCCAGATAACGTCATTTGCCATCGAAACTGCAAGTATCATCCCGGAAAGGAATACGGTCCTTGCCCTGTCTTCTTTTTGCCACCAAGCGTATCCTAATGCTGCCAATAGAAATAGGGTGTAAAATGGAGGAACATGCATGAAGAAGGAATACAGATAGATCAGCTCTTCTTCTCCCAATACGAAAACGGAGAAGATAAAAATGAACATAGTGCTCATTAAGATCGCCATCCACTTGGCGCCGAATTGTTTCGGATACATTGTCCTTAGGATCATATATACGGAAGGAACCAAACATGCTTCACAGAAATATTCCATCCTGATCCGAAGATCTAAAGTTAGCTCCGGTGTAAGAATATACTGAAGACCGGAAGTTACAAAAGAATAGAAGGCTACTAAAAAGCAGAATAATGAGAAGAATAATGGCACTAAATCTTTTCGATAAGATGCAAAGAAGATGAGATGATACAAACCTACTGAAAAAATAATCGCGACTAAAAGTGTTTCCCAAATCGTTTCGCGGACCACTTTAAATTTTAAAGCGTCTATATCTCCGATCAGAAACGGATTACGTATCCCACCCTTTAGGAAATTTCCTCTATAATTCGAAACGTTCACGATCAGTTCCGTATCCAAAGAATCCAATAGATAGATCTGAGCATTCGGATGCGCCAGGAACTCCGTGTCGATCCTACTGGTCCCATTGATCCCATTGGCAAAGATCATTCTTTTTCCTAAATATACTGAATAGACTCCAGGAATTCTGGGTACAAAGATGGCTAGATTTTTTTGCTCTGGAGTTTTATGGATCTTTAATCTATAAGAACCATGTCCTTGCCAGGTAAATTCGGGAGAATAATCCCTCCATATCCCTGGAACCGGGAAGTATTGTCCACTTTCCACATAACCTGTATTAGGTGAGTATAAATTTCCCCAACTGAATTCCCAGTCTCCTTTTAGAGGATAAATTTCCCCCCAAGTACTGGCCGTACTCATATCTATACTTCCTTTATAAAGGAGCGGGACTTTTTCGGAAGATTTTGTAGAACAAGAGATTAAAAGGAAGAAGACACAAAGAAGGAATACTAGGTTTCTTTTCTTATTGGATCCATCCGAAGTTATGCCCACATGTATATTCAAGGATTCGAAACTAGGAAATCAAATGAAAAACTTCGCCTAAGTAATACTAGACTATTTCGGGTTCTCATTTCTATAATTTAGAAGAATTAAAAATACACACTTAAGGGATGGAAAATTATTTCCTACTCTTTCTAGATCTTTCTATCTTAAACGCGATCCCTTGCGCGTTGATCTGTGAATCAAAACCTATAAATCTTTCCTCTTTTTCTCCGAAAGGAAGATGTCGAATATGGATCTGGTCTTCCAAATAAGAACGAACTCTGCCTTCACAAAAAGCGACCAAAGATTCTCCTTCTAATCCTGTCTTTTCCGCAGAGATCATAACGTTTTTCATAACATTAAGGCCTTCTTTCATCTGCGATGCTCCCGAACGGATATCGTCCCAAACTCCGAAATGTGTGAGGTAAGCCTTGTCCGCACCTGTCGCTAGTATCTTATCCACGGAAAGTATCGCTTCTTCCGGATCAAAATCGGTCGGTGTAGTAGAAGGAAACAATAGAGAATCTTTTCCTTTTCTAAATAAAGTATAACCGATCCCGAAAGTATCTCCCGTAAAGATCCCGTTCGTCAACGGATCATAAATGCAAAAATGATGGTTTGCATGTCCTCTTGTATGCAGAAATTTGAATGTTCTTTTTTGCCAATTTAATTCTTCTCCGTCATTCATTATGCGAACCCGATCACTCGGAACAGGAAGAATTTCGCCATACAACTTAAAGTAGTTCTCTTCTCCATATACCTGGATAGAACTTTTGATGAGACGAGTTGGATCTATTATATGAGGCGCAGCTTTTGGATGAGCAAGAACGGTCGCATTTGGACAAAAAGAAATTAGTTTGCCTGTTCCTCCAGCGTGGTCCAAGTGAACATGAGTGATTATAATATAATCCACGGACTCGGGAGTAAGCCCTTCTTCCTTCAATGCTTCTAATAGAAGCGGAACGGCATTATTCGTATTATTTTCTACGAATACTGCCTTGTCCCCGTCCACGATCAGATAGGCGCAGGCAAGCCCTGCTTCTACGTATCCGCAATCTATGGTTCGAATTTTGTTCAAAAATTTCTCCGCAAATATTCGTCAGGGATGGATCCTAATGCTTCTAAAAGTAATCTAGGCCCTGGATCAGAATGCATTTTTTCCGTAAGGATCCTACGATAAGAGCGAGCGCCTCTGATCTCATGAAATGCACCAAGTAGGTGCCTTAAAATTCGACTCGGCTTTTCACCTTCTGCAGTTTGAGAAGAAACATATTCCTGCATGGACTCGAAGATCTCTCTTCGACTCAGGTTTAAAGGTTGTGCGCCAAAAAACTCGGAATCCACATCTGAGAATAAGAAAGGATTTTCGTAAGCTGCTCTTCCGATCATTACTCCGTCCACTTTGCCCAAGTGAGAATGTATATCTGAAATGGACTTAACTCCTCCATTCAATTCTATCACCAGATCCGGAAAACTTTTTTTAATAGAATATACATCCTCATAACGTAACGGAGGAACAGTCCTGTTCTGAGCCGGACTTAAGCCTTCTAATATTGCAATTCTTGCATGTATTGTGATCCGTCTTGCACCTGCCGTGCTCACAGATCTAACGAACGTATGCAGATCTTCTAATGTTTCTTTTCCTCGAACACCGATACGACATTTCACTGTGACAGGGATAGAAGTTTTAGAATCCATCTCAGAGATACAATCAGCGACTTTATTCGGGTCCTTCATCAAGCAAGCTCCGAAATTTCCTTCTTGGACCTTATCGCTCGGGCAGCCCACATTCAGATTGATCTCCGAGTATCCGTATTCTTCTCCAATCTTTGCGCATTCTGCAAGTCGAGAGGGATTGTCCCCGCCTAGCTGTAAGGAAAGTGGAGATTCTTCCTGAGAGAAACGTAAGAATCTATGTTTGTCCCCTCTGAGTATAGCACCCGTTGTCACCATTTCCGTATAGAATAAGGAATGTTTAGTGATCAGTCTTAAGAAAAAACGAAAATGTCTGTCCGTCCAGTCCATCATTGGGGCCACGGATACGGGGTATTGGATCGGCTGTTTTTTTTCGAAAGACATATACTTCGACTAATACGATCCTCGGTTTTCGGTGTGAGCAGTCAAGCGCCATGAAATGGACTTGGTTTGATTTCCGACTGTTCCAATTTGGTTCTGAACGATGGATTCAAAGAGACTAAATCCGGATTTTTTCCCCAAAGTCATAGCCTGCTGTCTATTTCTAATTCTCTCCTCTTGTAAAAGTATGAGTGGGATCTTAGACTCGATCATTATCAATGCGGGTGCGGAATATACTGCGTTGGATTTTTTTACTCATCCTTCCAATGTCCAAGGTATACCGGTCAGCAAGTTCAGTGCTCCAGGTTCGAACGCAGACACAAGCGTGGTTAGCAGGGACTCCACGACTACTCGTGCATTCTACTCTATCGGATCTGTTCCAAGCAGGATCCCAGGCACAAGAGATATCAAAGGATTTTTTTCTTTCTTAAGCGGACTTGCTTGGTCCTTCAACCTAACTTCTCCCAGAACATATAGAGGAAATCTGATCAATTATCCGGATGACGGAAGACGTTATTTTGCATTTGACGACTATGTTTCTAATCAACTTTTTCCTCTTCCTCCTCAATTAGGAAGAAACATGGAATATACTTACGAAGATTATCAGATGTATTTCACGCTTTATTTAGGTTATTATGAAGGGAAGAATGTGAACTTCGGTGTTGGACCGATATACGGCCTCGCCGTCTATAGAATGGACATTATAGAAGGAGAACATAGGATATCCAGCGTCAAGAATCAACTACAAGAATTGAAGGGACTTCGTTTATTATTCGAATATAATATAGGCCAATACTTTCCGGATACAATTCTGTATAATGCGTATGTGTTCTTAGAGATCACAAGTTTCGGTGATCTAGATGGAAAAGGTTTGAATATCAGGAATCAAGTTGCGACTGCAAACGGATTACCCGCTCCTTCTCTTTATATGAACATGACCACTTACAGAATGGGAGTCAGAAAAGAGATCCAACTTTCTAAAGAGCCTCATAAAAAGGAAGAAGGACCGGCATACCCGCCTCTACAGAACCTACCATCCGCCGGTCTTCCTCCTAAAGAAGATACCAAATCAAACTCGGAAAATCCCGGATGATAGATTGGAAAGAAAACGGCACGCCAGTTTCCAGAGAATTCGACGATATTTATTTTTCTCCGGAAAACGGGCTGGAAGAAACCAAACATGTTTTCTTAAAAGGAAACAGATTAGAAGAAAGATTATCTTCTTCTGGAGCGCGCCATGTATTTTCCATTTTAGAATTAGGATTTGGGACCGGTCTAAATTTTTTCGCCTCCTGGCAGCTCTGGAGAGATTGCAAAAGTAAATCAGGCTTTCGCGTCCTGCGATTTACTTCTTTTGAAAAATATCCATTAGAAAGAGATGATATTCGAAAAGCAATTTCCGCTTTTCCTGAACTTTCCGAACTACTAGAATTATTTTTAGAGAAATATAAACTACTTGTCCCAGGGTGTAATACTTTCTTATTCGAAAAAGAAAATTTGATCTTGGATCTATGGATAGGAGATGCAATCCAGCTTCTTCCGGAGGTTTCCGGAAAGTTCGACGCTTTCTTTTTAGATGGATTTGCTCCTTCTAAAAATCCGGAACTCTGGGGAGAAAATATTTCACTCCAGCTCAAAAGACTTTCGGATCAGAACGCAAGCTTTGCCACTTTCACTGTGGCAAGATCCGTCAAAGATCGTTTGAGCGAGGCAGGCTTCACCCTGTCCAAAATCCCGGGCTTTGGAAGAAAAAGGGAAATGCTCATCGGAGTTTATGAATCCGAGCCTGAACAGGACTTAAATCCGATCCCATTCTTAAGAAGAACACACTCCGATAAAGTTCCCGAGAAAGTATCCGTATTGGGAGCAGGACTCGCGGGCGCAGGTATTGCAAGAGCGCTTGCATGGAGAGGAATTCATGTAGAGGTTTGGGACGACCATAACGCGTTACGCGCATCTTCCGTTCCGATGGCGGTTTCCCATCCTCATATTACAAAAGTAGGAACTCCAACCAGTTTATGGACCTTACGTTGTCTCGGAAATTCTATCCGCCGTTATTCCGATCTACTTTCAAAAGATTCTTACCAAATCTCCGGGACGTTACAACTTTCAGGAGAAGATCTTCCCTGGGCAAGACTAGAAGAAGGTATTAAGGCACATTCCTTATCCAGTGATTTGGCAGAACTAAAACCGGAACTCGGAGAAAGTTATCCTGATAATGCGAAAGGCATCTTTTATCCTTCCGGATTTTGGACGGACACTCCGCTTCTCGTCGAAAAACTTTTAGATCATCCGAACATTCTTCTCAAACAAGGAAAAGCAAGCTCCATCGCATTTGAAAAAGAAGAATGGACATTATTTTCAGAGAACAACGAAATTTTAAATAAAACGGAAGTTTTGATCTTAGCAAATTCTTTCGGGATCGAAAATTTACTACAAGGTTTATGGAAAGAGTCGCCGTTCTCACCTAGATCGGTGAGGGGACAATTAGAAATATTAGAAGATCCGAATATAGAGTCAGAAAAAGATCCGATCCGAGTCGGAGATAAATATCTCACTCCTTCTAAAAATGGGATCCGAGTAAATGGTTCCACATTTGATGAATTCGATTTAAACCCGAATGCAAGTCCCAAGGATAGGGAAGAAATTTTAGAATATTCTCAAAGGACATACCTGGGCTTAAACTGGAAACAGATTAAAGTTCGCTCCGACTTCGTCGGGATCCGATCCCAAACACCGGATCGATTCCCGATCGTTGGTCCGGTCCATTCTCCAGGACCTTTTCGAAAAATATACTCCGGTATGGGTTTACATAAAAATCGAAAGAAAGAATTCCCTTTTTTAGAACCGCAAAAAAACCTGTTTGTGTTCGGCGGTTTGGGATCCAGGGGAGTTTTAACTTCCCTATTGGGAGGGGAAATTTTGGCGGAGATTCTTTTAAACGAACCTTTATCTATCGAAAATAGCTTGTACTCTTCTCTACATCCCTCAAGATTTCTTTACCGCAAGATCCGAAATCAAGAATAAGGAAGTAGTTTCAACTTGTCTGCAAACACTGGAACAGCCTCGTCTTCGATAGAGGATTGGAAAAAGATCCTACATACCCATTTCGGATTTTCTCAATTCAGGCAAGGCCAATGGGAAGCAATCCAAGCATTATTGGAAAGAAGGGATGTACTAGCAATTCTTCCTACCGGCGGCGGAAAATCACTTATCTACCAACTACCTTCCTTTGCAGAGGCAAGTTCTCTTACGATCGTAATCTCTCCATTGATCGCGCTTATGAAAGACCAAGTCGATGGATTAAAAGCAAGAGGGATCCAAGCTGCTTATTGCAATTCTACTCAGGACGATCTCGAACAAGTAAGGGTTTTATCTTCCGCAGCAACAGGAAAGATTAGAATATTATATATTTCTCCTGAACGAGCAGTCTCTCGCTCTTTCTTAAATTTACTTCCAAAACTTCCAGTGAGTTTGATGGCTGTGGATGAGGCCCATTGTGTTTCACAATGGGGGCACGATTTTCGCCCTGAATACAGAAAACTTCATACGTTACGTTCTTATTTACAAGAAGGGACTCCTTGGGTAGCTCTGACTGCTACGGCAACCGACAGAGTCAAAAAGGATATTTCGGATAGTTTGGGATTAAAGCTCCCTTTGCATGTGCAAGGCACCTATGCCAGAGAGAATTTGAAATTCTCCGTAGTATACCCTGACTCGGAAAGAGAAAAGGAAAATCTACTTTTAGAAATATTAGAAAAAGGTAACTTTCAGAAATCAGTTTCAGGCAAGGTGATCATATACTGCTCCACTCGCGCAAAAGTGGACGAAATTTACGAACTTCTCCGCAAATCAGGATATAAAGTGGGCAAGTACCACGCAGGAAGAACGGATTCCAGCAGAGAAAAAACGCAAGAAGGATATACATCCGGAAAAACGAATATACTCGTTGCCACAAATGCATTCGGAATGGGATTGGACAGTCCGAATGTACGATTAGTTCTCCACTATCAAGTGCCTTCTTCTTTGGAAAGTTATTATCAGGAGGCGGGAAGAGCAGGGAGAGACGGTAAAAATTCGGATTGTGTGTTATTCTTCTTACCCGGCGACTTAAGCGTCCAAAGTTTTCTTTTATCAAAGGAAGCAAATTATAAGGGAGGAGAAACCCTACTCTCTCATGTAAAATCTTACGTAAGTTCTTCTGACTGCAGACAAAAGATCTTATGTGATTATTTCGGAGAACAAATTTCCAATTGCGGATCTTGTGATACTTGTGCAGACTCGGCATCCTCTCATTCCGCAAGACTTGCTTATACTGAGAGAGAAAGATTAAAGGCGGAAAAGAAGAAGGAAAAGGAATCTCACATTTTCAATCCTGATGAGATCAAATCGGTAGAAGGATTGATATCTGAATATCCCGCAAAATTCGGCAAAAAGATCATCGCAGGTACATTGAGAGGTGCAAAATCCAAGGATATACTTCGGAGAAGGTTAGATAAGTCCGAATATTATTCTTCTTTAAAACATATTCCCGAAGAATCCATTCTTAAACTTTTGGAAGATTGGCAGAAGACAAAGAAGCTTTCCGTTAAAGGGGATAAATATCCCAAAATTTATCTGACTTCATTCGGAAAACCTAAAACATCTTTCGATGATACTGAAAAACCTCGCAAAAAAATACCGCTTAGCGGGGACAAACTTATTCTGAACGAACTCAAAAACTTCAGAGACAGGATCGCGAGACGTAATAAATGGAAGAAGTTTATGGTGCTCCAAAATCCTGTACTTGTCAGGATCGTCTCTCAAAGACCGGAAAGCCTGGAAGACCTTATGGCGATTAAAGGTATGGGAGAAGCCAAAGTTAGACAATACGGGAAAGAAATTTTATCTATTTTAGAGAAGTTTTAACCTTTCCGACTTCCACACCCCAAAAATCGCCTTGCATATAACCTAAAGACTTTCTAATCTGACCAGCCAATCCATCTGACGATTTTATACATTAGGAAAATAATATGTTTCTGATCCGCCTTATCTTCCCCTACTTCAAGTTTTCTAAAACTAAAGCCTTAAACGAAGTCAATCTCTGGCTCCAAAGTAAAGAAACAAAGGATTCTCTTCCTGCTACCGATTACATTCCTTTCATGGATAACTTAGCCTTTCAACAATACAAAGATAGGATTTCCAAAAAGATGGGAGTTCCTGAATCAGAATTAGAACTTTATAGATCAACGGAAAGGACCAAACTTTTATACAGACCTTTTTTCATAATCTTCATTATTGGAATGCTGTATATGGGAATTAATCTATTCTTAGAGATCCAACCTTACTTGGGAAAATCCAGATTAGAAAAACCGTTTATAGAGAACCTTCTACCATCGGGAAAAAAAGAATTGGTAGAGATGGACGGATCTTTTTGTAGATATATGATCAATAATGCTTCCGAGATCGCGGAAGATTATTTTTATATAGGTTGGTATTTGTTCAGCATCGGTTCCATTTGCACATTTTTAGGTTCCATTATGGATTCTAAACACCATGGAATTCTAAAGATAGCACTTCCTTTCGTCGGTCTATTTATATTAAGTATAGCATGGAAAGTATTCGATAATTCTAAACTAGCCGGACTTGCAGCGGGGAGATCCATGATTCACTATAATGAAGAAAAGGATTCTGATAAAAAATGCAGGCAAGAATGGGCAAATCTACGGCAGGGAATCGCAAACTTAGTTCCTTCCGGGATAGACGGAGATACCTCTAAATAGTTTAGAATAGAGAAGGAAATAGATCCTCTTGCTCTTCAATTCTGATTTGAGAATTTTTAGAAGTGCTTTCCGGATGAGAAAGACTTAAGCCCAAAAGACGGATCGGAAATATCGCTTTACCGGATTCTAATATGAATTCCTCTAAAAGTTTGGATCCGATCCGGTACAATTCGTTTTTGTCCAGATAGGAATAATCTTCGGTGATACTTCTGGTTTTTTGGGTGAAGTCAGAAAATTTTACTTTAAGAGTGATCGTTTTTCCGGGGAAAGGTTTTTGAAGTAATCTTCTCTCCAATTCCTCCGCGATATCCGAAAGTTCTCTAAATATCTCAGGGCCATTTTCTAGATCTTTAGCAAAAGTAGATTCCGCTCCTAAAGATTTTCTTTCTCTAAACGGTTCTACCGGTCTATCGTCCAAACCTCTGCATACCGCATAAAACCAACGACCCGATTTGCCGAAGTTTTGGTCCAACATCTCCAGGCTTTTTTCTTTTAGGTCTTTTCCTTTTTTTATCCCAAGTGCATGCATTTTCTTTAATGTAACTTTTCCGATCCCGGGAAATACGGAAACATCCAGGGACTCTATAAATTTTTCGGCTTGTTCCGGACGAACGATTGTCATTCCGTTTGGTTTGTTTTGGTCTGTTGCAATCTTGGCTAAAAACTTATTAATAGAAACTCCTGCGGACGCGGTTAACTGAGTCTCTTCGTAAATTCTCTCTCTGATCTCTTTTGCAATCTGACTTGCATATGGAATATTTTTCTTATTCTGAGTTACATCCAAAAATGCTTCGTCCAAGGAAAGCATCTCCACAAGATCTGTGTATTCTAAGAAGATCTGTCTGATCTTAGAAGATACTTTTCTATACGCTTCGAAACGAGGAGTTACAAAGATCCCGGAAGGACAAAGCCTTGCCGCCTGAGAACAGGGCATAGCAGAACGAACTCCGAATTTTCTTGCCTCATAACTTGCAGCGCATACCACTCCTCTAGAATCAGGAGGACCTCCTACAATGAGAGGCTTGCCCCGATAACTTGGATTATCCCTTTGTTCTACCGAAGCGTAAAACGCATCCATATCGACATGTAGAATTTTTCGGACCATCTTCTTTCATCTATACTAAACGGATATGTAGATTGGTCAAGTTTAATCTGAGACTCTAAGATAGGTTAGAATGTAAACTGACTTTGCACCATTCTTCTTTAAAATCCGACTCGCTTCATTCACACTCGCGCCTGTCGTAAAAACGTCGTCCAATAATAGTATCTTAGAAGGACAACGGTCCTCCCAATTCGGTTTTATTTTCCAGGCAGAATACGCGTGAAAAAATCTTTCCGAAAAACTTTTACCTGCCTGTCTTTCCTGACTTGTCTTTATCAATGGATCTATTAAAGGAATTTTTAATATTCTTTTTGTTTCTTCATATAATCTGCTACTTGGGGAGAATGGTCTAAGATCCGGATGGAAAATTTTATTTTTAGAGTAACTAGGAAGAAGGACACACGCGTCCAGACCTAAAGTTCGCAATTCTCTCAAAGTCCTTCTGATCCCGAGTGAAAGAAAAATTGAAACCGGATATTCGTTATTGGATTTCAGCTTGTTCAATAAATCTCCTAAAAGGTCGTTTCTATCCCGTAAACAAAACACTTTTGTAAAGAATACATTTCTGGAATCACAAAACCCACAAACTGCAAGCGGTACAACTAGGGGAGAAGAGCATACATTACATCTGTATAATGGTTTAGAAGTCCGAGCAGCAGAGGCGCATCTTTTGCAAATGCCCGTTTTTAAGGAAAAGAAGTCTTCTCTCCCGCAAATGCCACAAAGTAAAGGAAGAAAGAAGTTCAATAGTCGGAGAATGAATATAGATCTCATAAAATAGGCGGTTATCAAATGGACCTTATCGCGCGCATTTTTTTCCAGTAGACTAACCTTAAAGATCTATCCGACTCATTCAAACCTTCTCCTATCCAAAGAACTGTCGAATAGAAACATCTTTTATTTAGATCCGTTTAATAAGTTATTGCCGATCGATTAAGTATTCGTTCTAATAGCCACGTTATGGGAAGTTCCAACGTAAGAATCTACTTATTGATCCTTTTATTATCTTCCCCCATTGTCGAACTGTTCGCTGAACAGCAGACAATCTATATGAGGAACGGACAGATCTTACGTGGGGAGGTCATCCAACAAACTGCAACCACAATGCAAATCAAAATGGACGATGGAAAGATCAAACAACTCAATAAGAAAGAGATACAGAGAGTTAGCTACAGAGAACCTACCGTCCAAGAAAAGAAAGAATCGGAAGAAAAATTAAAACAACAAACTGCAGTTGCAGAAGAACCTCCTCCACCTATTCCCGAACCGACTAAAAAGCCGGAACCTGAAATAGATAAAGCTGCAAGTCCATACGCGATCGACCAAATTAAAAGAAAAGATATAGAAGTATTCTTCGGAGCGGGCCTCGGAACATATCGCCCTCCTACGGAATCCTATTCAAATCAATTAGGAGCAAAGTTCAGCGCTCTCTCAGGCTTTCCAATCGACGTAGACGATCCAAGTTATAAACGAAGTCTTGCCTACAGTCTAGGGCTTATCTATTATTGGAAAAAATTCGCGTTCGGATTAAGCGGAAATAATTTCAGCGGCGAAACTTCTGCAAGACTAAAAGTATATTCTAACAATGGAAGCCTGCAAGAGATTGCAGGAACATTTCCGGAAAAACAAAGTTCATTAAAGGCCGATATTTCCTATCTCGCTTATAGTAATCAAAGGATTGATCTAAGACCTAGCTTTGGTTATTCTCAGTTTTGGGGGAAGACAGAGGATACTAATACAATTTCGACCGGCTATAATGGAAATGATCTTACTTCTTTCTTTAAAAACAATTATTACTTTTTGGAAAAGTTAAAAGGTCCATCTATCGGATTAAAAACTACAGTTAGACAAGGGGAAAGATGGGAGCATAGAATAGAATTGCATTATCTAATTCTTTCTGGCGCTCAATATGGCAACGGTGATACGGCCATGTTCAATACTCCGAATTTTTTCGATTATGGAGTAACGAGGCAAAGTATACAATGGGATGCGAAAGGATTCAATTTTTCTTATAAACTATTCTATAAATGGACAACCACTCTTTCTTTTTGGGTAGGAATCCAAGCATTCGAATGGAAATATTCTGTAAAATCATTTGAACAATCTTTCAGCGGCTTAGGAAATATAAATAACCCTAGCCCCATCGACCAAGAAGTGGTTATAAATTTTCTATTAAATTCCGTAGCTAAATCTGTGCCTGCTACAAGCAAAGCTTCCTCCTTAGAATTCGGAGTAATGAAAAGATTCGAGTTATCTCAGTAATTGAAATTTATTTACGGATCCTGATCAAGAACATTAAATTATTGCCTTTAACCTTTTAATACATAGAATACGTCGCAAATGAAGTTGTATCTTGTTCGGTTCCTTCTACCATTTGCTACATTGATGATCCCGGTGGTTTCTTTGTTTGCGGAAATGAAAACCATCTATTTAAAAAATGGTCAGGTCATTCGTGCGGAAATATTACAGCAGACTGCAACCAGTATATTGATCAAAACTACGGAAGGAAAAACGTTACAATTAAACAAATCTGAGATTAATACAGTTAGCTTCAATGAGCCCACTAAACTTCCTCAGGAAGAAAAAAAGCCAGTCCAGGCAGAACAAGCTCCTTCTCCTCAAATCGCAGAAGTCCCGAAACCCGCAGTAAATTTCCATATAGATCAGCTAAAACGAAATGATCTAGAGGTTTACTTCGGATTAGGAGCGGGAAGATATTCTCCGGAAACTCAAGGGCTTCCTGTACAAATCCAAAACAAAGTTGGGTTAGCTTCCGGAACTCTTCCTACTGTAATCGATAAGCCTACACATTCTCCTGAATTATCCCAAACTTATGGAGCAATTTATACTTGGAGAAGATGGTCCGGAGGGATCACCGGATCGCATTTAGGCAACAGAAGCACCTATGATAGTCATTCTTACGCAAGCGGAATGATCCATAGCACTGGGAGTTTTCCGGAAAGACAAAGTTCTTTGAAAAACGAATTGTCCTTTCTCGCATTTACAAACGAAAGATTCGATCTAAGGCCCACAATCGGTTACCAATACTTCTGGGGACAATCTCAAGATACGAATCTATCCACATCCTACTATATCGATAGCGGTTTATATCTATATTCTCAAGGTGTAATGAAGTTCAACGAAACTCTTAAAGGTTATACAGTCGGACTAAAAGCAACCATCAGAATGGGAGAGAGATGGGAAAATAGATTAGAATATCATAATCTAACTTTATCTGGAAACCAAGATGGAAGTATTGTATCTTTTCTCGTACCAGCGAATCTGTCTCAGGTAGCACTTTATAGACAAGGCCAGAATGTCTCTTGGAATGCAAACGGCTTCCAGCTTCTCTATCGGCTAGTTTATAGGATTACTCCTACTATTTCGGTTTACGCTGGATTGCAATTTTATGAGTGGAAATATAGTCTGAACTCCGATTTCCAATATATTTATTCATCCAAAGACGGATTGATTGGAGTGGATTTAAGTAATCCGAGTGCATATCTAATTCAACAAAAGTTAATGGAAGCCATAGGTAAAACGATCCATTCGGAAAGTAGATCTGCGATTTTGGAATTTGGGATGATGAAGAGGTTTGAGTTAAATTAGGGATAGTGATCCGGAATTCGAGACTAGTATCATGACAAAAACCGCGAATGATTTAATCCAAATATTTTAATAATTTATTGCACACATCTCTCTAACTGTCGAAATTTAACGTAGATGGGATTTTCTTTTATTAAACGAACTATTTTGTTATCTTTTCTTCTGTCATCAATCGCAGTTTTTGGCGAAGAACAGACAATCTATTTGAAGAATGGACAAATCTTAAGAGGAGAGGTCATACATCAGACTGCGACTTCCATTCAGATCAAAATTACAGACGGCAAAATTAGGCAATTAAATAAAATAGAGATCCAAAGGGTAAGCTATAAAGAGCCCACAACAAAGGAGTTAAAGGATTCCGAAGACAAGTTGAAACAAAAAACTCAAGAACCGCAACCTCCCATAGTGGAACCGTCTCCGCAGGAGCCACCTAAGAAAAATGTAACGAATTTTCAGTTGGATCAAACCAAAAGACACGACTTAGAAATTTTCGGAGGTATAGGATACGGATATTACAAACCTGATTCGGAAACATTTCTACTTAGAATGCAAAATACCCTAAACCTGCTGACAGCAAGTAATCCGACCATAACAGAAAAGCCGAGTTACAAAGCAGGACTTTCCAACCACTACGGCCTAACTTACACGTATCGAAGACTTTCTGGATCCTTCTCTGGCAGTAATTTCCGTTCGGACACTACACTGAACACTCTAACAATTAATTCAGCAAACGAGTTCAATACAACTAACGGAACTTTTCCAGAAAAACAAACCACAATAAAAGCTGATATATCCTACCTTGCATTTACGAACTCTCGTTTTGATCTGAGACCAAGCGTCGGCTATTTTCAATTTTGGGGAAATACCGACGATACCAATACCAGCTTAAAGGCATACTCTTCTTCCGGCTTGTATTTATATGGAAATTATTTCTTTCAGGTCTTCGAACAAATGAAGGGGCCTTCTTTAGGTCTAAAATCTACGATCAGGACAGGAGAAAGGATCGAAAATAGGATCGAACTATATTACTTATCTCTAAAGGGAAATCAGGATAATACAATACACGCGACTGTCTTTCCCGATTCCTCTTCCGCTTTTTATGGAGAAGTTGCACAAAAATCCGCATGGTCCGCGAAAGGATTTCAGTTATCCTATAAATTCGTGTATAGAATTACGCCGGTGTTTTCCCTCTGGGCGGGCATCTCGGCTTATGAATGGAAATACAATTTGGATCAGACTTCGAACGAGATCAGATACGCTTTCGATTCTTCCACACCTAGGGCGCCAGGCGACGCATTATTAAATGATCTACTTCAGACCGCAATCGGGAAAGGAGCTACATCTGTCAGCAAATCAAACTCTTTGGATTTCGGAGTAATGTATAGATTGGATTTTTTACGCCAATAAAATGGCGAAGGGTCATTTCTTCTCTATCGCCCTGCGAATAAAAGACATTATCCCTTTTACGACCTTCTCATCATTATCAATGTCTTTTCCCAAATAGACCTTCATTCTTTCGCGATAATACTCTGTAGCGTAAGAGAATTGGAGTATCATAAAAAGATTATCGATACAGAAAGCAAAAATTTTCTCGTCTACATCTTTGCCTACAGATCCGGACTTTTTCGCTTCTGCCAATAAGGACGTATATACTTTTGCAGAAACAGTTTCCATATCTGAGGAAAGTCCTCGGATCAGTTCAGAATTTCCTTCCGCAGTGATCTCATTGTATAAACGAATGATATCTCTATTCTCTCTCGAATGTTTTTGGATAATTCTTAATATTCTTTCTATCTTACCGAAAAGATCACTTTCTTCGCTTAGAACTTCTTCTAAAGTCTTTTCTAACTGATGGATCCCGTAACCGACGGCGGTAAGAAAAAAATCTTCTTTTGTATCAAAGTATTTGTATAAGGACCCGACGCTGATGCCGGCCTTCTTCGCGATAATATTAGTGTTCGCATTATTGAAACCTCGGTTTGCAAATTCTGCGATCGCAACGGAAAGTATCCTGGTCCTTTTTTCTTCCGGGATCTTATCAAAAGTATCTCTATTGTATTTTGATGAGGTAAATTCGGCCACAGTACTTCCTATATTTACTACCTGAACGGTTCCTAACCTCCGGAATACGGAAAATTTTCCCGGAAGCTTCTTTTCTATATTTTCTAGTTGACAGTGAGTGAGTATTCACTCACTGTCAACCTATATTCCGTAAAAAAAGGAAAAAGATATGTCTACCGGCTTCGCAATTACCCAATACCCAGACGTAAAAGGGGTTTATAAACAACTTCATGACCTGATTCGCCAGCCAATTCGCTCCATTAAGAAAAATGAAATGGAGAAATACCTTCAGGAATATTTTGAGAAGAAATGCTCTAAATCCAAGACTATGATCGCGGAAGCCTCCGAGTATATTCCAGGCGGAGTGCAGCATAATCTCGCATTCAATTATCCCTTCCCTCTTGTTTTCACCAAGGCATCCGGTGCCCATTTATACGATCTGGACGGGAACAAATACATAGACTTTTTGCAAGCTGGAGGTCCTACAGTTTTGGGAAGTAATCCTTCTAATATTCGTAAGAAGGTTGTAGAACTTCTGGAAACTACAGGACCTGTGACCGGTTTATTCCATGAATATGAGTTACGACTTGCGGAGAAGATCGTAGAACATATGCCTTCTGTGCAAATGTTCCGTATGTTAGGATCCGGAACAGAAGCTTGTATGGCTTCTATCCGCGTCGCAAGGCTTGCTACTAAAAAGAAAAATATCGTAAAGATGGGCGGAGCATATCACGGTTGGAGTGACCAACTTGCTTATGGACTTCGTCTTCCAGGCACAAGACATTTTGAGTCTCACGGAATTCCTAAACATGTTTTCAAATATACTCAAGAATTCTATCCAAATGATCTAAACGCATTAGAAAGAACCTTAAAAAGAAACCGTTGGAGAGGCGGTACTGCCGCAGTGATCCTGGAACCGATAGGACCAGAAAGCGGAACTCGCCCGATAGATATGGATTTCAATAAAGGAGTCAGGGCACTTTGCGACAAATACGGAGCATTACTAATTTTTGATGAAGTTGTTACTGCATTTCGTATCGGCCTAAGCGGCGCTCAAGGTTATTATGGTATTACTCCTGATCTAACCGTATTCGGGAAAGTGGTTGCTGGTGGTTATCCTTCTGCAGGTGGATTGGGCGGAAAGAAGGAATACATGAAGTATCTTTCCGCAGGACTCCAAACAGGTGTCAAAAAGGCTCTGATCGGTGGAACCATGGCAGCAAACCCTCTTAGTTCAGCCGCAGGTTATTATACTCTTCTTGAAATCGAAAAACAAAAGGCCTGCGAAAAAGCAGGAAAAGCAGGAGATAGGATCACTGCCGGTTTACAAAAACTAATTAAGAAGTATAATCTACCTTTCGTAGCATTCAACCAAGGATCGATCTGCCATTTAGAAACAGTTGGAACCATGCTTTTAGAGATCGATGTCAAAAAATTCTGGAAGATCAAGTCTACGATCAAAGAAGCTCATACTCGCAAAAAAGCGATGGAAGAGATGGGAGCAGCTTACATGGCAGAAGGTATCGTTACTCTCGCTGGAAGCCGTTTGTATACAAGCGCTGCGGATACGGATGCAGTGATCGACGATGCATTAAAAAGATTCGAAAGAGTTTTCCAAAAAGTCGAAGGTGTATAGCACCTACACTTGCCGAATAGGAGAAGAACATGGAAATAGATAAGGCCAAAAAAATCGTTCGAGATACCGGTATCCGCCTTGTTAGGTCGGGACTTATCGCAAGAACTTGGGGAAATATCAGCCAGCGTATCGATGAGAATTATTTTGCGATTACTCCTACCGGAAGAACTTATGAAGATCTAACTCCGGAAGAGATCGTACAAGTAAATATCAACGATCTTACTCATATCGGAAAGATCAAACCTTCCTATGAGAAAGGACTTCATTCTGCGGCTTACAAACTTCGTCCAAATATTGGTGCAGTGATTCATACTCACCAGCTACAAGCAGCAGTTGTTGCAGCCGCAAGAAAAGATGTCCCAGTATTAAATCCTCAGATGAAAAAGATCATCGGTGGGCCTGTTCTTTGCACTAATTACTCTCTTCCTGGAACTAAAAAACTGATCACTATGGCAATCCATGCTTTGGATAAGTCCGGAAGTAAAGCGGTCCTTTTGGCAAACCATGGAACTCTTTGTGTTGGAAAGGATATGGAAGATGCTTTTCAAGTAGCGCTTGAGTTGGAAAGAGTCTGCCAATTATTCATTGAGAAAGAATTCTTAAAAGTTTCCGGTTACAAGAAAGGAGACAGGGATTCCATCCGCTCTTGGTATCTCAAAAACTATGGACTGGTAAAAACAGCATGAAAGCTCCTGATAGCCCGATGGATCTTCAGAAATTTCTTCCTCAATTAGTAAAGGAAGGAATTTTAGCTAAGAACGGATGCGCCAGTGTCAAAATTGGAAAAAGTATTTGGATCACTCCTAAAAAAGCGGACCTAAATACGATCGGTAAAAAATCTAAGACCGCTCTTTTAGAAATTCCTTTGGAAGAAAATCAGATCTTCCCGAAAGATATTCCTGATGAAGCGGTACAACATCTTTCTCTTTATCTAGCAAGACCTGAATTTAACGTTATTCTCCATTCCACGCAGGAGAATGTGATGACCTGTTCTATGGCTGGAGAAACTGTCCGTCCTTTCTTGGATGATATGGCCCAGATCGTAGGACCTAACGCAAAAGTTGTGCCGAACACATCCGATGAGAAAGGTCTGAAGAAGATCATATCCGCTATAGGAAGAAGGAACGCTGTATATCTTCAGAACGCAGGTGCATTATGCGCTCATAAAAGTTTGGACGATGTTCATGCCGTTTGCATGGTCTTAGAAAAAGCAAGCAAGGCTTTCGTAGAATCTCGTATCTTAGGCGGTGGAAAACCGGTTCCTTGGTTAGAAGCAGAAGCAATCCGATTTGTGTATCAGAGAAAATATTCCAAACAAGCAGAGAAGAACCGAGGATAAGGACTCTACTGTAGATCCGGATTTGGTTAAGGTGGCCCCGCCCTGTTTTGGGTGGGGGCCGGAGCGGAGCGGTGGAAAAAATTCACACTCCTCATCCCCTATCACAAAACTTAATTTTTCACAACTAAAATTTGCCATCTTCTAACTTGTTGGAATTCCAACAAGTTAGAGCAAAATTCTCATTTACAACTCTCTCGGATTCTTCTTCCAGCTACATCCTTCTTCGCTCACTTTCCTCACGACCCCAATTTCTTACTGAGATCCTCCAAATAAGTTCTCATTGTCGCGTCATGACCAAATACAAACTTAGAAAGAACTCTAAAGAGAGGATTCGTCACAAAACCTTTCTCGGTAATTTTCAGTTTTGTGTTTGGACCATTCTGACTAATTTCGAATTCCCATCCTCCACCAAAAGGCAGGTCTTCACTTAATATTTTAGTTCTTAAATAATTCGGAGAACGTTCTTCTATGATCCCAAAACGAATATTATTTCCGTGAGAGTCGGACTCCGTCCAGATTGTATCAGATTCAACGTTCACTGATTTTAGGCCACTTCTCCAATCCTTATACTCACGAACATTACGAACGATCTTATAAATACTTTCAGGAGAAGATGAAAAATCTTTCTCCACACTTGCAACATGATCCTTCGGAAGTAAATATCCGGAAAGCACAAGTAAGACTATAAAGCCGGCCAGACTAAAAAAAATCATCCTAACAATTTTCATCTATCTTCTCCTTACATTATGTGCTCTTAGTGAATGGATCAAGTTCTACGTTTGATATCCAAGCATTACAAACTCCACAAGCAGACTTAAATATGCGGATATTAAGCAAAAAGAAAAGTCCGATTTACTTTACTCGTAGGAATGACTTACGGTGATATCCGCCGAACAATAAAAGAAAGTTTCAAATTGCGAGATTGTTTTTAAGGAAGCCACTTACTTTTCTCTTATTTTTTCCGTCTTAAGTATTTAGGGACGGGATTATATTTTTACAACTATCCTACATTCTGTAAAAAATTTGTAGATGATACGTTCTAAAATATATTCACTAATCCAAATACCAAGGCGATTTCCAAAAGAGGCCGATTAGGGATGGAAGAAAAAAAGGAACTCATAACGGAGAGGATTATAGCCTCCGGTCCAATTACGATCAATCGGATCCGATTCGGTTTAGCGGTATTATTCTTAATTTCCCTCGCTGCCGCTTGGACTCAAAGCTCCATGGTTCAAAATATCGTGTATCTGATCGGGATAGGATCTATGCTCGGATATGCCATTTATAACCAGTATTGTTACAAAAAATTCGGCAAGATACCTTCTATGGTCGGTAAGGTTTGCGTACTTGCCGACATTACCATCTTATCCTTAGTCATGTTCGTTGCGTCCTGGACCGACAGGAATATGGCCTCAGGAGTAATTCGTCAGATCATTCTATACGCGATTAATATGATCTTCATCGTGTATTCAGTATTACTTTTATCTCCCACAGTCGCAAAACTTTCAGGAATATTCAGCGTAGTCGGACAAGGGCTCGTGATCCTAAATACGATCTTTAGGGGAGTAGAATTCACTGAAGATGAACTGAAAGTAATTTCCCCAGGTTATGCATCCATTTCGGAACAATCCTTAAAGTTAGTATTTCTCGCAGTAGTGTCATATATCACCAGAAGTGTAATCTTGATCTTCCGTAGGATCGGCGCAGTGGAAGAAGAATACGCTAACACTTTAGAGCAGAAAGTGGACGAAAGAACGATCGAAGTCACCAAAAGAATGGAGGAGATCCACGCTCTCAAGGTGCAACAAGACGGAGATTATTATCTTACTTCTCTTTTAAGTAAACCGCTCATGACAAACTGGAATACTTCCCAAGATGTGAGCACTATCTTCTATATAGAACAGAAAAAGAAGTTCACCTTTAAGAATAGAGAATCCGAACTAGGCGGGGATATTTGTATCAGCGGCAATCTTCTATTCGGATCTGAAAAGGAGAAATGGACCTTCTTCTTAAACGGCGATGCGATGGGAAAATCTCTGCAAGGTGCAGGAGGAGCAATCGTTCTCGGAACTGCGGTAAACAATATCCTATCTCGCTCTGCAAGTCACGGAAAGACTATAGATATAAATCCGGAAGCTTGGATGCTCCAAACTCATAGAGAGCTGGACGAAATTTTCAGAACATTCGATGGAACCATGATGGCTTCTGCGATCTTCGGGCTTATACATGATAAAACCGGGAAGATACTAATATTGAACGCGGAGCATCCTTGGCCAGTATTGTTCAGAGACGATAGATCTTCTTTCTTAGCTCCGGAACTTTCTTCATGGAAGTTAGGCTCTCCATTTGGTGCAAATATTAAGATCCACGAATCATATCTGCAACCCGGCGACGTTCTATTCTTAGGCTCGGATGGAAGAGACGATATCAATATTAGTTCTGATGGGATCAACTGGAAGATGAACGAGGACGAGAATCAGTTCGTTCGTATTGTAGAAGATTCCAAAGGAGATCTGGACACGATCGCAGGTAAATTGCACGGAGTAGGAGCGATCGCAGACGACCTTTCTCTCATGCGCATCGGTTATAAGGAATTAATTGATCCTGAACATCCTAAGTATAACGATGCAGTAGCAAAGTACAACCAAGCGAAACAACATATAGCGAAAAAAGAAGTACCTATAGCTCTCGAGCTTCTAGAATTATCCTGGAACTTAGCTCCAAGTTTTAAAGAATCTGCAAGATTGATCGGACAGATCTATTACGACAAAAAAGAATTCTCAAAAGCCTCCAAATGGCTGGAACGTTATTTGAATTTGGATCAAGAATCCCATAATATATGGTTCTTATTATCCTTATGTTATAAGCATATGAAGGAATTCCAACGAGCTGCGGATGCAGCGGAGAAGGTCCGGCAAACCCAACCTCATCGTCTTGCGAATCTGATCAATCTTTCTGATAACTATAGACTTTTGAATAAATTCGAAGACGCAAGATCGGTATTGGAAAAAGCAAAAGAGTTAGACGGAGAAAGCGCGTTAGTAGGCAAACTAGATGAGTTCCTAAAAGCAAAAGGATTCTAAGAAAAGCCTTAACTTATCACGCTCGGTCGTCATAAAGCTTCTCACAAATATACTTAGTATAATTCCGCCCTCTTCCCAAAAAAGAAAAAACCCCGATGCCGTTTCCAACACCGGGGTCCACATATCTCCCATCTCTTCGGGGATTATATATATTATTTTTTCTTCTTAGGAGCGGCTTTCTTAACCGCTTTTTTTGGTGCTGCAGTCTTCTTAACCGGTTTAGCTTTAGGAGCAGCTACTTTTTTAGGAGCTTTTTCCTTTTTAGCCGGAGCAGGAGCCGCCGCTTTTTCTTTTTTAGAGTCGGAAATAGCCTCTCTCTTATCTTTGATTTCTTTGATAAGTGTAGGGCGATCCTTTCTGTTAGTGAGTTCTAAAATTCCTACTTCAGAATTATCAGAAGCTCTGTTGATCATTTTCAAGATTCTAGTATATCCGCCGTTAGTATTTGCGTAACGAACTGCGATATCTTCGAAAAGTTTCGTAACAATATTACGATCCTTTACTCTTTTTAAAACTTCACGTTTATTGTGAAGTGCAACCGCAGGAGCGATATCAGTCGCAAGGTTTCTTTTAGCTCTGGTGATGATCTTTTCTGCATGAGAACGAACCACTTTCAGTTTTGCTTGAGTGGATTCGATTCTCTCGTATTTGAAAAGACTAGTGATCATGTTATTGATCAGAGCGTCTCTGTGACCTTTTTCGCGGTTGAGATGTTTTACTTTATTTCTTTTGTTCATATTAGAAATCTCTCATTCCGAACGAAAGTCCCAAACCGGCAAGTTTAGACTTCAGTTCCGCGAGACCTTGCTCGCTATAATGTTTAGATTTGGACATCTCTTCTTCAGATCTCTTAACGAGGTCACCAACGAAGTCGATTTCCAAACTACGAAGAACGTTCAAAGAACGTACAGAAAGTTCGAGTTCTTCCACATGTTTGGAAAGGGAAGCTTTCAACTTCTCGTCTGCTTCGTCTAACTCGTCTTCTTCTTCCTCTAATTCTTCTTCGAAGTTGATGAATACTGTGAGGTGTTCTTTTAGGATTTTAGCCGCTTGAGCAACTGCATCCTCAGGAGAAATGGATCCGTCTGTCCAAACTTCCAGAGTCAATTTTTCGTAATCGGATCTCTGAGCCACACGGGTCTCGGAAATTTCGAAAATTACTTTTTGAACCGGAGAGAAGATAGAGTCGATTGGGATAGTTCCAAGAACTTCTATATCCTTCTTCTTATCTTCTGCTGGAACGTATCCTCTTCCTCTTTGGATTTCCAGATCCAACACTAAGTTCGCGTCTTCATTTAAAGTCGCGATATGTAGATCCGGGTTCATGATCTCGATGGAAGAATCCACAGCCAGGTCTCCGGCTCTGAAATATCCTGCACCTTTCAATTCCAAATGGATAACTTTGCTTTGGTCCTTGTCCTCAGGCTCGTATTTGATACGAACTTGTTTGAGGTTTAGGATGATACGAGTAACGTCTTCAGCGACTCCTTCGATATAAGAGAACTCATGGTTCACACCTTCGATACGAAGCGCGGAAATAGCCGCACCTTCGATTGAAGACATGAGAGTTCTACGAAGAGAGTTTCCGATCGTGGTCGCAAAACCGCGCTCGAAAGGTTCCGCTACGAATTTTCCGTAATTCGGAGTATTCGCTTCCGTAGTAAATTCGATCTTTTTGGGACGTTTAAATCCTTTGAGTAAACTTTTTAGAGACACTTGGAAACCCTTCCCAATAAAATTACTTGGAGTACAACTCCACGATCACCTGCTCTTTCACTGGAATGTCGATATGATGACGTTCCGGCAAAGACAGAATTTCTCCTGAGAACTGAATGAAATCAGAAGACACCCAAGAAGGAATATTATTCAGAGATTGAGCCAATTGGATATTCTGGGTAATGAAACCAGAAGTTCTAAATTTAGGTTTGATCTCGATCTTATCGCCTACTTTCAAACGGAAAGATGGGATATCCACTTTCTCTCCATTTACCAAAATATGGTTGTGAGCGATGAAGTTTCTCGCCTGACGTCTAGTCACTGCGAAACCTAAACGATATACAACGTTATCCAATCTTCTTTCCAAAAGTTGGAGAAGAATTTCACCGGTTACACCGTGAGCGTGAGACGCTTCTTCGTAAAGACTACGGAATTGTTTTTCTAAAAGTCCGTAAGCTCTTTTCAACTTCTGTTTTTCACGAAGCTGAGAACCATACTCGGAAACTTTCGGTTTCCTTTTAGGTTGCATTCCAGGAGGTCCCTTTTTGTGGAACTTATCTCTATTGAAAGTAAAACTGGATTTGAGGTAAAGGTTAACACCTTCTCTCCTCATTAGTTTAACGACAGGTCCTCTATATCTTGCCATATTATTCCTACCTTAAACCCTTCTTCTCTTACGCGGACGACAGCCGTTATGCGGTAAAGGTGTAACGTCTTTGATCATTTTAATGGAAAGTCCTCTTGCGACTAAGGAACGGATCGCAGATTCGCGTCCGATACCCGGGCCAGAAACCAGAACATCCACTTCAGCTAAACCGGTAGAGTCGATTGCTTTCTCGGCAGCATTTCCCGCAGCGATCTGAGCCGCATAAGGAGTAGATTTTTTGGATCCACGGAAGCCCATAGCACCAGCGGTTGACCAAGACAGAGTATTTCCTGCCAAGTCAGTAATGGTGATGATAGTATTGTTAAAAGAAGCGGTAATATAGACCTTTCCGCGAGGAACGACCTTTTTCTCCTTCTTCTTAACCTTTTTCTCTTTTTTGCCTTTTTTATCTTCAGCCATGATTACTTAGTCACCTTCTTCTTATTGGCAACGGTCTTCTTAACACCCTTACGAGTACGGGCATTTGTTCTGGTTCTTTGACCGCGAACTGGAAGACCTCTTCTATGACGCAGGCCTCTGTAACATCCGATATCCATCAATCTTTTGATATTGAGTTGGTTCTCGGAGCGAAGATCACCTTCTACCTTGATACTTTCTTCGATCGCTTTTCTGAGAGCAGCTTCTTGAGTGTCAGTTAAATCTTTCACTCTGATTGCCTCATCAACTCCCGCCTTAGCGAGAAGTTTGCGAGAAGTGGAGCGGCCGATTCCGAAAATATACGTTAGGCCAACAACGATTCTTTTTTCTCTTGGAAGATCGATACCTGCGATACGAGCCATGATTATGCTTGCCTTTGCTTGTGTTTAGGGTTGGTGCAAATCACTCTGATCACACCTTTTCTTCTGATAACTTTGCAGCTAGTGCAGATTTTTTTTACGGAAGTTCTTACTTTCATAACGTGTTCCTATTTTTTGCGGTAGGTAATCCTACCCTTGGTTAAATCGTAAGGAGAAAGCTCCACAGTGACTTTGTCGCCTGGAAGGATCCTGATATAATGCATTCTCATTTTACCGGAAATATGGGCCAAAACCTTGTGACCATTTTCCAGCTCAACGCGGAACATTGCGTTTGGGAGAGGTTCCAAAACGGTACCGTCCACGGTGATTGCATCTTCTTTCGCCAAGTTAAGCTAACTCCTTCTCGATCAGTTTTGTGACTGTATCCAAGTTCCCTACACCGTTTACACGGGAGAGATTTCCTTTTGCAGCATAGTAGTCCAATAACGGAAGAGTCTTCTTGTTATAAGTTTCCAAACGACTCTTGATCGTTGTTTCGTTGTCGTCGGAACGACCTTCGATTTCTGCACGTTTTAATAAACGTTCCAGAAGTTCTTGATCAGGAACTTCTAGATTGATCGCTCTCTTGATCTTTAAACCTTCAGTGCTTAGGATCTTATCCAAGGCATCCGCTTGCTCTACGGTTCTTGGAAATCCATCCAATAAGAATCCGTTTTTGCAATCAGGCTCTACGAGACGATCTTTGATAATGCCAATAACAACTGAATCCGGAACTAAATCTCCGGCATCCATATATCTCTTTGCTTCTAATCCCATTTGAGTACCGTTTTTAACGGCAGCTCTCAGAATATCTCCAGTAGAAATCTGAGGAATTCCCAAAGTATCACAAAGGATCTTTGCTTGGGTACCTTTACCAGCACCCGGTGGGCCCATGAAAATGATGGAATTCATTTTCTTAAGACCTTCCCTTGATTTTAGTTTTTTTCAAGAAACCATCATAGTTTCTCATAAGTAATTGAGACTCTAATTGTTTCAGAGTTTCCAATGCCACCCCTACCATGATCAGTAGAGAAGTTCCGCCGAAGGTATAAACCAAGGATCCACCACCGGAGTTAGTTCCTAAATTTAAGAAACGAATAATGATATAAGGAGCTAATGCAAGTCCTGCCAAGAAAACCGCACCAGGAAGAGTGATTCTGTTTAGGACCTTCTCGATATATTCCTTAGTATGAGAACCTGGACGAATTCCAGGAATAAATCCATTATACTTACGAAGATTCTCCGCAAGTTCTCCCGGATTGAATTGGATCGCAGTATAAAAATACGCGAAGAAAACGATCAGTGCGATATATACGAAGAAGTAAAACGCAGCGTGATACCAAGTCTGAGAGAATGGATTCAGATAATCCAATAGGAGAACCCAGCCCGCCCAGTTAGGAAGCTCGGAGATCTGTTGGATGATCGTTTGAGGAAAAAGTAATAAAGAAGAAGCGAATATGATCGGCATTACGCTCGCGCCGTTCACTTTAAAAGGAATGCTTTGAGACTTAGCTTGGACCATTTTTCTTCCCACCATTTGTTTTCCATACTGTAAAGGAACCTTACGGACACCTTGAGTAAGAAGAACGGTTAACGCGATGAGTAGAATGAATAAAAGAAGAAGGATGATAATGTTCAGTCCGTCTACGAAGTTCTCACGGAACAACTGAGCTACGGAAACTGGAAGACGTCCTACGATACCAGCGAAGATCAAAAGAGAAATACCGTTACCGATCCCTCTCTCAGTGATTTGTTCACCTAACCAGATTAAAAGAACTGTTCCAGTAGTGATGGATAAAAGGGCGATAAAGAAGAACCAAGATTCAACGGATGAGTGGATCAAACCAGGGTGCAGAGCAGGTGCATTGTCCGCTCCATAAGACCAACGTTGAGCCAAACGGATCACCGCTAAAGACTGAACTCCGCAAAGTAGGATCGTTCCGTATTTAGTATATTGGCTGATCTTCTTACGACCTTCTTCTCCTTCTTTTTGAAGTTTTTGTAAAGAAGGCACAAGAACCATCACTAACTGCATAATGATGGAAGAAGAAATATAAGGCATGATCCCAAGAGCAAAAATGGAGAAGTTCAAAAGAGCTCCTCCAGCGAACATATCGAACATTCCCACAAGACCTTCGGCTGCGTTTGCATCCAAAGCGATTGCGGAAACTACTTTAGGATCGATACCAGGAATAGTAATATGAGTTCCAAGACGGAAGAGTAAAAGCATGCCAAGAGTAAAGAAAACCTTGTTCCTCAACTCTGGAATTTTGAAAATATTTGCAATCGAAGTCAGCATGCGGCTTTGTTCTCTTTCCTTAGTCCTTGGTCATTGCCCTTTCGGGCAAAAGGGACTCGAGTATTGAGTCCCTTTACGAAATAAAAGAATCGGTCTTCCAAACGGTTGAAAACGACTCGGATTAAGCTTCTTTAGAAGCTAATTCTGAGCGAAGTTTAATGGAACCGCCTGCTTTCTCTATCTTTTCCTTGGCAGAAGCGGAGAATCCATCCGCTACTATATGAACGGCTTTTGTGATCTCACCGGTTCCCAGAATCTTGAAAAGAGAGCTCTCTTTATCAAGAATCTTCGATTCAACCATAATTTTGGCATCTATGTTGCCGGTCAACCCGCTTTTCTCTATGTCTCTGAGGTTGATTGGGAAGAAATCCTTGTGAAATATGGAGGTAAATCCGCGTTTTGGAAGTCTTCTGTGGATAGGCATCTGCCCACCTTCGAATCCTCTACGAACGGTATTACGAGCATACTGTCCTTTAGATCCACGGCCCCCGGTCTTACCGGTTTTGGAACCGATACCACGACCTAAACGTTTCTTATTCTTAGTAGAACCTGCTGGAACTGGAATGGTGTTCCCTGCCGGCTTGTCTCCCTTTTCAGTGCGTTCTCTTCCGAACGCGAGGGCAGCCTTAATTCTTTCTTTACTCATTTCCCTTACCTAATTACGCCTTTTCGACTCGGACCAGGTGCTGAACGTCATTGATCATTCCTTTCACCTGCGGAGTTAGAGTATGTTTTCTTTGTTGTCCGGTTTTACGGAGTCCCAAAGCAGCCAGAGTTAGTTTCTGGCCTTTTTTAATCCCGATATTACTTTTAATTTGAGTAACGATTACGGTTTCCATGTTTATTATCCTACGTCGTTTCCGAAAAGACGAGCCAGAGTGATCCCTCTTTTACGAGCTGCTAATACCGGAGTCTCCAATTGTTGAAGAGCGTCCAGAGTCGCCTTTACGATGTTTACTGGATTCGAAGAACCCCAAGATTTGCTAAGAATATCTTGGATCCCAACCTTCTCCACTACGGAACGAACGGATCCTCCGGCGATGATTCCAGTTCCCGCAGTAGACGGTTTCAGGATCACTCTTGCCGATTTGAATTTTCCGATCACTTCATGAGGAATGGTATGTCCTCTGAATTGGATTTTCACCAAATTCTTCTTAGCGGACTCGATGGATTTACGGATCGCATCCGGAACCTCGTTCGCTTTACCGAATCCGATCCCTACTTTTCCCTTTGCATCCCCAACTACTGTTAGAGCGTTAAAGGAGAAACGACGTCCACCTTTTACAACTTTAGCAACGCGATCGATCTTTACGACCTTCTCGTTAAACTCTTTTTGTTCTTGATCTTGTTCGTACGCCATTATTAGAACTCCAATCCGGCTTCTCTAGCCGAGTCCGCGAAAGCCGCGATTCTTCCGTGGTAGATCATTCCGGAACGATCCAGCATAACTACCTTCACACCTTTAGAAGCGGCTCTCTCTCCGATCGCTTTTCCCAAAGCCTTAGCAGCTTCTTTATCTTTGCGGCTTTTACCAGCAAAAGTAGCTTCTAAAGTAGAAGCAGCTACCAAAGTTGTTCCTTGGACATCATCCACGATTTGGCAGGAAAGATAACGATTGGATTTGTTAAATACCAATCTAGGGCGAGAGCTGGATTGTCTCAGTTTGAATCTGGAACGCTCAGCTCTTCTGCGTTTGGCTGCGATTTTTTTCAGTTTATTAATCATGGCCTTACTTCTTACCGGTTTTTCCGGCCTTTCTCTTGATAAATTCGTCGTTGTACTTGATCCCTTTACCTTTGTAAGGCTCAGGAGGTCTCTTAGAACGGATATCTGCCGCAACTTGTCCGACTAGTTGTTTGTCGATCCCGGAAATTTTGATCTTCACTTGTTCAATGACTTCGATCTTAATTCCTTTAGGAGCCTTGTAAACAACCTCATGGGAATATCCAAGGTTCATCACCAAGTCTTCACCGCGCTTAGCAGCACGATAACCAACCCCTGTGATCTCCAGGTTTTTTTCCCAACCAGCGGTTACACCCTTTACGCTATTCATAAGAAGAGCGCGAGTCAATCCGTGAAGAGCTACTACGTTTTGCTCTTCGCTAGATCTTTCTAATTTTACAGTTCCGCCCTCGTTTTTCAGAGAGATTCCCGCAAAAATAGGAGTTTGTAACTCACCTAGAGGACCTTTCACTTTAATTACGGTGCTGTCCTGTTTCACTTCCACTTTCTCTGGAAGTTTGATTTCTGCTTTTCCAATCCTGGACATAGGTCTTTATAAGTTTCCGTTACTCTTAAGAGAGTTTACAGATAACCTCTCCTCCTACGCGTAATTTCCGAGCTTTTTTGCCGGTCATAATTCCTCTGGAAGTAGAGAGAATCATAGTTCCCATATTATTTTTATACGGGCGGATCTCTTCGCTTTTCATGTAAACCCTACGACCAGGTTTCGATACACGAACTAACTCGCGGATCACCGGCTTTTTGGTTACATCATATTTCAAAGCAACTTTGAAATCTTCGAAACTTCCATTAGTCACCGGCTCATAGCCGTTGATAAATCCTTCTTCTTTCAATAATTCCAGAATAGAACGTTTGATCTTACTTCCTGGAATCACACAACTTTCATGTTTCGCACGACCAGCATTACGAATGCGGGTGAGCATATCACCAATTGGATCAGATAAACTCATTATAATGTCCTCCAGTCCTTACCAAGATGCCTTAACTACTCCCGGAATTTGAGCTTGGCTAGCAAGCTTCCGGAAGCAAATTCTGCACATGTCGAATCTTCTTAGGTAACCGCGAGGGCGTCCGCAAAGTGGGCAACGATTGTGAACCCTTACTTTGAATTTCTTTTTTTTCTTATGTCTTTCGATTAAAGAGGTCTTAGCCATGATTGCGGGCTCCTTATCTCAGGTTCCGGAACGGCATACCGAAAGCAGTCAGAAGGCTATAAGCTTCTGCGTCTACCTTGGTGTTCGTTACGAAGGTCAGGTTCATTCCGTAGAGAGTGTTGATCTTATCCACTTTGATCTCTGGGAAAATGATTTGTTCTTTGATGCTGAAGTTGTAGTTTCCGCGTCCGTCAAAACCTTTCTCGGAAACTCCTTTAAAGTCACGCACCCTTGGTAGAGCCACGTTCACCAAACGATCTAGAAACTCATACATATAGTTTCCACGTAAGGTAACTGTGGTTCCAAGGCTCATACCTTCGCGGAGTTTGAATCCTGCGATGGATTTTTTAGCCTTGGTTTTGACCGGGCGTTGTCCGGTGATCAATGCGAGTTCTTCTACTGCCGCTTCCAATGCTTTAGGGTTGGTATGAGCCTCGCCCATTCCCACGTTCAGAACAATTTTTTCCAAACGAGGAACTTGCATAATGGACTTGAAGTTAAATTGTTTCTGAAGAGCGGGAACGATTTCTTTCCCGTATTTATCTCTTAATCTAGCTGCTGCCATGACTTAGATCTCTTTCCCTTCCGGCTTAGAAACGCGGACTTTTTTACCTTTGTTCTCTTGGTAGCCCAAACGAACTCCCTTCTTCTTTTTGGAATCGTAGAACATTACGTTGGAAATGTGCATTGGAGCTTCCACTTCTACGATACCACCTTGAGGGTTTTCTTGGGTAGGTCTTAAAAAACGTTTACGTTTGTTCAGTCCTTCTACTACTACACGATCCCTTTTCTTATCGATAACTAGGATCTTGCCTTTTTTACCTTTCTCTTTTCCTGCGATGACAACTACTTCGTCATCTTTGTGCAGGCGAACGGTCTTGAATTTTGTATATTCGGATCCCCGATACGTCAGTTTAGACATTATAGAACCTCCGGCGCTAGGGAGATGATCTTAGCGTATTTTTTATCGCGAAGTTCGCGAGCTACTGGCCCGAAAATACGGGTCCCTTTCGGGTTTCCTTTGTCGTCGATAATTGCGACTGCGTTATCATCGAAACGAATATAAGATCCATCTGGACGACGGATTTCTTTTTTAGTTCTGACGACTACTGCGCGCTGAACGGCCTTGTTATGGACCTTCTTCCCCGTGGAATCTTTTAAACCATAAGCTGGTTGTGCGTCTTTAACGGCGACGATGATCTCGTCTCCTACGGAGGCGTAACGTTTCTTAGAGCCTCCTAAGACTTTAATACACATAACTCTTTTGATTCCGGAGTTATCGGCGACTTGGAGGATGGTTTCCTGTTGGATCATCTTACTTTGCCTTTTCTACGATCTTAAATAGACGGTGACGCTTTTCACGGGATAGAGGTCTGGTTTCAATCGCCAGAATTCTATCTCCTACTTGGCACTCATTTCTTTCGTCATGAACCTTCATTTTAACGGTTCTACGAACGATCTTCTTAAACTTAGGGTGAGTCTTGCGAGCCTCTACGATCATCACTAAGGTTTTATCCATAGCGGTGCTCACTACTCTACCTTCGCTAAGAAGTGATTTTTTTATATGCTTCTTTGCAGTTTCCATAATCAGTTCGTTCCTTTAGCAGCTTTCTTAGCGGAAGCATTCGCTTTTGCTAAAGCTTGCGTCTTACGAGTAGCTCTCGAATAACGTCTAGCTTTAGTAGCGCCAGACTTCGCAGCTAACTCTCTGCTCTTTTGGATAGTTAAAAGGCGCGCGATTTTTTTCTTCGCGTTAGTAATCACCTTCGGGTTCTCCAAAGAACGAGCCACTCCGTATTGGAAACGTGCTGTACGAATGATTTTGTAAGCATCTTCCAATTGTGCTAAAATTTCTGCGTCTTTCAACTCTGCGAGTTTGATCTTTTTCACAGCGTAGACCTCTTCACGAATTCAGTTTGAACAGGCAGTTTATAAGCAGCCAGATCCAAAGCTTTTTTAGCGGTCGCTTCATCAATCCCGCTCATTTCGAATAAAACTCTACCTGGTCTGATCTCTGCGATCCAGAACTCAGGGTTACCTTTACCTTTACCCATACGAGTTTCCGCTGGTTTTTTGGTAATAGGTAGATGAGGGAAGATCCTAATCCAAAGTTTCCCGCCTCTTTTTACCTGACGGTTGATAGTGATCCTTGCTGCTTCGATCTGTCTTGCAGTCAAACGCCCGGAAGTAACGGCTTTAAGACCGAACTCTCCAAAGGACACTTTGGAACCACGCTCGTCGTTTCCTTTCAAGCGGCCCCTTTGTCTTTTTCTGAACTTAACTCTTTTAGGTGATAACATCGTTTTTTACCTTTGGATCATCAGAGACGATCAGTTGGTCCTTCTCTTAACGGCGTATTTATCTTCTTCGGATTCTTCTTTATTGTTGATGAAGTCTCCGGTGTAAGTCCAAACCTTCACTCCGATTTGTCCGAAAGTGGTGCTGGCTTCACGGAATCCTAGATCGATTTTCGCTCTAAGTGTATGAAGAGGAATTCTTCCTTCACGATAACCTTCGCGACGAGCCATGTCCGCTCCATTCAAACGTCCGGAGATAAGGATCTTAATTCCTTCTACTCCACCTCTCATCGCACGACGAAGTTCTTGTTTCATCACGCGGCGGAACGGTTGACGTTCTTGGATTTGGATCGCGATAGACTCAGCGATACATTGTGCAATAGTCTCAGGCTTCTTAACTTCGATAATGTTAAGATTAAGAGGTTTTTCGGTCATAGTCTTAAGGACTTTTTTTACGGCTTCGATATTCGCTCCGTTTTTACCGATTACCACGCCCGGCTTAGCAGTGTGAAGGTTAACGTTGATCTTCTCAGGAAAACGCTCCACTACAACTTTTACAACGCCTGCTTCTTTGAAACGGCCTTGGATAAATCTACGAATTCTAATATCTTCGTGCAGGTTCTTTCTGTAGTCAGCTTGCGAGAACCAGATGGAATCCCATCCGCGGGTAATTCCGATACGAAGTCCGATTGGGTTAACTTTCTGTCCCATGATTTCCCCTATTAATCCGAGATTACCACAGTAACGTGGCTGGTTCTCTTACGGATCCTTGCTGCTCTACCACGAGCGCGAGGACGGAAGCGTTTAAGAATTGGGCCTTCGTCCACTAGGATCTTTTTAATGAACATCTTGCCTGGATCAGCGTTATCACTTTTCACGACTGCGTTTGCAGAAGCGGATTTGATAAGTTTGAAGATAGGCTCGATCGCTCTCTTATTAGTATATTTCAGAATATCCAGAGCTTCAGCAACTTCATAGCCACGGATCTCATCCGCAACAAGACGAAGTTTGCGAGGGGACATTCTAATAAATCTTGCGATTGCTACGGCTTCCATTATTTCTTAGCCGCCTTTTTATCGGTGTTTCCATGACCACGATAAGTACGAGTTGGAGCGAATTCTCCTAACTTGTGCCCTACCATGTTATCATTGATGAAAACAGGGATAAATTTGTTTCCGTTATGAACCATGATGGTGTGACCGATCATGTCCGGGAAAATCGTACTTCTACGAGACCAGGTTTTAAACGGTTTCTTTTGGTTTTCAGAGTTCAGCTTGATCACCTTGCTCATGAGGTGACTGTCGATGAACGGACCTTTTTTAGAAGATCTCATGATGATTACCTGCTCCTATTTCCCTTTCTCTTCTGGATAATGAACTTGTCAGAAGGTTTTGCCCTACGACGAGTTTTGTATCCTTTAGTTGGAATACCCCAAGGAGTCACTGGGTGACGTCCTCCGGAAGTACGTCCTTCACCACCACCATGTGGGTGATCAACCGGGTTCATTACGACCCCTCTGACCTTAGGACGTTTTCCCAACCATCTGTTTCTACCGGCTTTACCGATGGAAACAAGGTTATGATCTCTATTGCTGCAAATTCCTATAGTAGCGTAGCAGTTCTGGTGAACTTTACGAACTTCGGAGCTTGGAAGTTTCAGAAGAACATACTCTCCGTCTCTACCTGCGATAGTAGCGAAGGATCCTGCAGTTCTTGCGATTTGCCCGCCTCTTCCGATTTTCAATTCCACGTTATGCACGTTAGTGCCTGGAGGAATTTTTCCGAGTGGAAGTGCGTTTCCAACTTTGATTTCAGCCGCTTCTCCATTGGAAACTTTGTCTCCAACTTTCATGCCTTCAGCATTTAGGATATAAGCGTATTCTCCGTCAGAATAACTAACGAGAGAAATAAACGCCGAACGGTACGGATCGTATTCTACAGTCTTAACTGTAGCAGGGATCCCTACTTTGCGACGTTTGAAGTCGATGATACGATATTTACGTTTTACTCTTCCGCCTTTTCTGCGAACTGCAATTTTACCACCTTCTCCGCGACCTGCTTTGTAATTTAAGCTGATCGTTAAAGGGCGATACGGTTCTGTCTCGGTGATTTCCTCGAAAGTTAATACCGATTTAAAACGGCTGGCGGAAGTAACGGGTTTAAACTTTTTAATTCCCATTTCTTATGCTTCCTTTCCGAAGTCGATGCTTGCTCCGTCTTGGAAAGTCACGATTGCTTTTTTCCAATGAGCTTTAGGAGCAGGTAGATGACGGAATCTTTTTATCTTTCCGCGATACACTTGGATGTTTACGGAAGAAGGTACTACGTTGTAAATTTTGCGGAAAGCTTCCTTCACTAGAGTTTTGTTCGCTCTTGGGTGGATTTCCACAGTGTATTTTACGGTTCTTTTACCGGCTTTTTCACCGATAGTCTCCAGGTCTTGGGACTTCTCGGTGATGATCGGAGATAAAATTACTTCGTTAAGATTCATTTTCCTTCTCCGTAATGTTTGAGAATTTCTCCCAAAGCTGCTTCGGTAATTACAAGATTTCTATTATATAGAATGTCACGAACCGCGATACGTTTAGAGTTGATGTATTTTACAGTAGGGATATTGCGAACTGACTTTTTAAGGAAATCGTTCTCTCCATCTACTAAGAATCCGATCACTCCGGTGTTCTTAAGTCCGATATTGCTGAATAAAGTAGAGAATGCTTTAGTGCTGAATTCTTTTGGATCCAGGTCTTCTATTACTTTAATGACCGCGTCTTGAGCTTTCTTATTCAAAACGGAAAGAACCGCTCTGCGCTTCACTTTTGGAGAAACGTTATAAGAATAATCTCTCTTGCGAGGCCCGTGAACAGTACCACCGCCCACCCACTGAGGCGCACGGATAGAACCTTGACGAGCTCTACCGGTTCCTTTTTGGGACCAAGGCTTTTTACCACCCCCGGAAACTTCCGAGCGAGTTTTGGTATGATGATTCCCGGAGCGAAGGTTCGCATTCTCCGCTTTGATGGCGTCGTAAATTGCGCCACTGCTGTATTTGGATTCGAACAACGATGCAGGAAGTTCGATTTCCGAGAGCAGTTTTCCTTCTTTTGAATACTTCTGTGCTTTCATGACTAACCGCGGTCTTTATATCTTCTCAATAGTGATAATGGAGTTTGCACGTCCCGGAACGGATCCGCTTACAAAAACCAAATTTTCTGCTTCGTGAATACGAACCACTTTCAGGTTCAATACAGTTTTTGTATCAAAACCCATACGGCCCGGTAATTTACGACCTTTGAACACTCTACCTGGAGTGGTGTTGGATCCCATGGATCCTGGATGTCTATGAAAACGAGAACCGTGAGCTCCTGGTCCACCATGGTGTCCGTATCTTTTGATAACACCTTGGAAACCTTTACCTTTGCTGGTTCCTGTAACTTTTACAATATCCGAAACTGCAAACACGTCTTGAGCTTTTAGCACAGACCCGTTAGCAGGCTCTTCGCCGAAATTCCGGAATTCCTTCAACACTCTCTTAGGAGTTAGTCCAGCTTTAGCCAAATGCTTTATCTCGCTTTTGGTCAGGTGTTTTTCTTTATCATCCTGATAAGCTAATTGTATCGCGTCGTAACCGTCCGTAGTTGCGGACTTGACTTGGGAAACTGCGCAGGGACCTACCTCTAAGACGGTTACAGGAATAATGTTTCCTTGTTCGTCGAAGATTTGGGACATCCCTATCTTTTTACCGATTAATCCCTTTGCCATTTCTTCTTCCCTTAGGATTTAATATCCACTGAAACACCTGCTGGAAGTTGTAGCTTCATTAAAGCTTCAACTGTGTCTTCGTTGGTGTCCAGAATGTCTATGAGCCTTTTGTGAGTTTTCATCTCAAACTGCTCTCTTGATTTTTTATTTACGTGTGGAGAACGGAGGACTGTGTATATTTCCTTCTTCGTTGGAAGAGGAATCGGACCGGAGACAGTAGCTCCGGTCCTTTTGGCAGTCGCAACGATCTCGTAAGTTGATTGGTCGATCAACTTATGATCGAAAGCTTTAAGCTTTACTCTGATCTTTTGGCCAGCCATTTCCTTTCTCTTACTCGGTGATCTCAGCCACTACGCCAGAACCGATAGTCTTTCCACCTTCGCGAATCGCGAATTTAAGACCTTTGTCCATAGCGATCGGGTGAATCAACTCGATGCTCATTGTAACGTTGTCACCAGGCATTACCATTTCCATACCGTTAGGCAGGTTGCAAACGCCAGTGATGTCGGTAGTTCTAAAATAGAACTGTGGACGGTAGTTATTGAAGAATGGAGTGTGACGTCCACCTTCGTCCTTAGTAAGAACGTAAACTTCCGCGTTGAACTTTTTGTGAGGAGTGATTGATCCTGGCTTAGCAAGAACTTGTCCTCTCTCGATGTCCTCTTTTTTAGTTCCACGAAGAAGAGCACCGATATTGTCTCCAGCTTCTGCGGAATCTAAAAGTTTACGGAACATTTCGATACCGGTAACAACTGTTTTAGTAGTAGGACGAACACCAACGATTTCAACTTCGTCGTTGATTTTCAAAGTTCCTTGCTCTACTCTTCCAGTTGCAACAGTTCCACGACCAGTGATAGAGAATACGTCCTCTACTGGCATTAGGAATGGTTTATCAGTAATACGTTTTGGATTCGGAACGTAAGTGTCCAGAGCTTCCATCAATTTAATTACGGATTTAGTTCCTAATTCGGACTCGTCGCCTTCAAGAGCCTTAAGAGCGGATCCGTAAATGATTGGGGTGTCATCACCAGGGAAGCTGTACTTGTTTAACAAGTCACGAACGTCCATCTCAACCATTTGGATCATCTCTTCGCGTTCGTCTGCAGCAAGCATGTCCGCTTTGTTGATGAATACGATGATGTAAGGAACACCTACCTGACGAGCGAGCAGGATATGCTCTTTCGTTTGAGGCATTGGTCCGTCAGTTGCAGAAACAACTAGGATCGCAGCGTCCATCTGAGCAGCACCAGTGATCATGTTTTTAACATAGTCAGCGTGACCTGGGCAGTCTACGTGAGCATAGTGACGATTCACAGTCTCATACTCTTGGTGAGAAGTAGCGATGGTGATCCCACGAGCTTTTTCCTCAGGTGCGTTATCGATTTGGTCGTACGCTACGGCTTTGTTTTTTCCACCCAATACTTTTGCAAGCGTAGTGGTGATTGCTGCCGTTAGCGTGGTTTTTCCATGGTCAACGTGTCCAATTGTACCAACGTTTAAGTGTGGTTTGGACCTGTCGAATTTCTCCTTAGCCATAGCGTTTTTAACTCCTTACTTTATTAACAAATCTGAATTCAGACTTGTTTGTTAAAACAATACAGAATGGTTATCAAAGTCGAAAAGGGTGTCCAAAGATAGGACGCCCCTTCCCTGTGCCATATTTCTAAGGACACCGCTAAAGCCAAGCAAGTTTTGCGTAGAAGCGCTTGCCTGGATCAAATGACGCCCTTCGGTCAACTCAGTGACCTTGCGAATCTTCGCGTCCCTCTTAGCCAAACTGGCCAATATATCTCCGAGATATTGATTCGGTGTAAGAATCTCTAACTCAGAAAGGGGACCAATGAAATCCGAATGATCCGGAATTATGTCCTTTAAACCTTTGATGACAGCTACTTTGATCAGGGAAGAAAGATCGAAAGACTTCGTCTCACTTGGAGGCTCGTAACTCTCGACGATCATTTGTAGACCGAGAACTTCTTCTCCGTCTATTCCCCGGGCAGTGACTTCCGTAAACGCGGATGAAATCGCCTCTTTGATTGGATCAGCTAGCTGAACATTAAACCGCACTCCCTTAGAAAAGTTGTGAGAACTTTCCAAGGACGCGAGCACCTGACCGCTCGAGATCTTTTGATCGAACGCGGTATGCTGAAATGCGACCTTTTGAACCAAATTTTTCCATAGAGCAAATCTTGCAACTTTGATTCCACTTGTTTGAAAACTTTTCGAAAAAGATTCTTTCAAACGAGAAAGAGAGATCTCTAAATGCAACTCACCGGTGCCTGATAAACGAAATTGGCCGGTCTCCGAGAGAATATCCACACTCACCGCTTCGTCCAACCACGCCAAATCTTGCAAACGATCCCAAAGCTCCTGTCGATCTTCTTCCTTTTGCGGTTCTATCAATATCTGAAATTGTTTTCGAATCGGAGCGAGTAGAGTTTTGTTTTCAGTGTTATGTCTCGAAAGAATTTCTCCGGGGACCCAATCCAGAAGAGAAGTCGTTGCGAGGAGCTCTCCAGCTTCTCCTTTGGAAACTTCTTCATAGTCTCTTGCGGAAATTTGGTATAAGTTCTCTATCTTGTGTTTTGTTTCTCCATGAAGGAAGAAGTCTCCGACTTTGACGGGTGCCGAGGCTTGGAAATGCAGAAGCTTTCCAAGTTCAGGATGGATCTCTCTTTTGAAAACGATCCCTATTTGTTCTTTAGAAGAAGGGTGAGCAGGCTTCCCTTGGGCAAGTATCTCCAAGATAGAAAGTAATTCCTTTACCCCAAGTCCATGCAGCGCGGAACCTCCGAGTACGGGGAAAATTTTACCTTCCCAGAATCCCTTTACCAAACCCTTAAGAGCAAGCTTAGGAAGAACGTTATGATCTTTAAGATATTCTTCAGAAAGTCCAGGATCCCATTCTATCAATGGTAGGAACTCCGGCTCCACTCCTTCTCCCTTTAATACCGGAATGGATCCATCTTCTTTAAACAAAAGAATCGGCTCTTTTTCCAAGGCGACTTCCAAATCCACCAAAGGAGAAAGTATATCCGCACCCGGGCGATCCAGTTTATTAAGAAAAAATAATATTGGCTTCCCTGACTTTTTAAGTGCTTCCACATTTTGGAAGGTCTGTGACTTTAATCCTTCGAAAGAATCTATAAGAACTAAGCCAAAATCGGAAACGAGCAGAGAGGCATTTGCCTGTGCCTGAAAATCCAAATGCCCAGGATTATCCACGAACTGTAGAATGACCCGAGGCTTTTCCCGGTCTGGATAAGGTATCCTGGCCACGGTTGACTGGATAGAGATCCCTCTTTCTATCTCTTCCGGAAGATAGTCGGATTCGGTGGTACCTTCTTCTATTCTTCCCGGCGCGGAAATTTTGCCGGTCTCGAATAAGATCCTTTCTAATAGTGTGGTCTTGCCAGCATCAATATGTGCGAATATACCTGGATTTAAGAATGGGAGATTCATAGTCGGCCGATCGAAAGTCCATTCGTTCGTCGATGAACGCGTAAGTCAATTCTCAAAGCTCATGCGCAAAAAAGTCGGGCCGACTACTCAGTTATTTTTAATATCCTGCGATGATCGCACCCATGACGGACATTACGAGAAAAGAACATCCACATTCGAATAACCACAGACCGAGTTTTCTTCCCATCCAGATCACTTCCATAGAACTAGAAGTCACTACGAAACCAAGCCAGAGCCAAAGTGCACAAATTACTCCTCTCCAAATACCCTCGCCTACTAAATAAGGGGAAGGCATTGCGAACAGATAAATGACGGCAATCACGTAAGCGGTCACAAAGTTTGCGACTAGATTCCAAAATAAATTCGGAAGCATATCCGAGAACTTTTCATTTCCTGTGGGCACGATATTCGCGAGTCTCATCCAAACTTTGCCAAGAATGGGCCCATGCAAAAGAAACCCCAAAACCATAGCGGCAAGGGTAGCTAACAAAACTGAGATTAAATTGATCGGTAACATACTATTATCCAATAGATTTTTCTGCCGCATAATATCTTGCGAGCAGGACCATTTAACTAACATACCAATTAGTATGTTACAAGAAAAATATTTATCTTTATCCTTTTTTGTTGCGGAATTCGGGAAAATAACTTAGTTAGTAGGAGAGATCCGGTTCTAAAGTAAATGAAGAAGGTAGCAAAAAAATCGGCTAAAACCAGAGATCTGCAAAAGACTAGAGAGCGGATCCTATACACCGCCTTTCAGAAGTTCTTTCAATCCGGCTTCCAGGCCACGAGCATGGACGATATCGTAAAGGAAACCGATCTGAGCAAAGGAGCCTTTTACCACCAATTTCCTACAAAGTTTGTTTTGGGATACGCAGTAGTAGAGGAGGTTATTCGCCCCCTCATCCTGGATCGATGGATCCGTCCCCTCCAGGATTACGAAAATCCTATGCAAGGTATCCTGGATCTAATGCAAAAACATATTTGTGATACCAAGCCTGACTTAATCCGTTATGGATGTCCCTTGAATAATTTCATGCAGGAGATGTCGCCTGTGGACAAAGGTTTCCATACTCGCCTAAAATCCGCTCTTCAACTTTGGATCAAAGAATTAGAGAAAGAATTGGTCCGAGCTAAAGAGAAAGGACTGATCCTCCAAAATATTAATACTCTGGAAGCAGCTTCCTTCATAGTAATGTTTCATGAAGGTGTCTACGGTTTCCTGAAAGGATCTGGAGACCGTAAATCTTCCATTCTATTTCTGAATATGATGAAGAGCTATTTGCAATCGATCGCAGCCGATTCCGGGATCGAATTGGTATAATGCGGGAGGCCCCCGAATTTTATAGCCTCATATTCAATAATGATCCATTCAAGTGGACCTATTTTCGATCCTCTTGGTCCTGCAAATCTCCGCATAACGAAGTGCACTCAGTCTAGGTTTTCTTTTCATAGTAGTATAATCCACTTCTACCAAACCGAATCTAGGACCATAGCCGTCGTTCCATTCTAAATTATCCAAGAAGGACCAATGGTAGTAACGTTCTACTTTAACACCTTCGTCCAAAAGTAGTTTGATCTGATAGAGATGATCTACGATATATTTTTCTCTCTTCTCATCTTTCGCGTCTGGAATTCCATTCTCCGTGATGTAGATCGGAAGTTTGTATTTGTCCCAAGCTCGATGACAAACCTTATAGAGTCCTTCCGGATAAATTTCCCAGCCCAGATCATTCTTCTCTGAATCTGAAATACTAGGATCTACCATAGGAGTGGCGAATAAATTTCCAGGATTATAACTGGCCTTGAATAGATGTCTTGAATAATAATTGATCCCTATAAAATCACAGAAGATCCCTTTTCCTTCAGGATAACCGAAACCGAGAGGAAAACATAGTTTACCTTCTACAAAACCTTTCATATGAATTTCATGAAATAGATAATCGCTCAAAAAACGGCCAAGCTTAGCAAGTGGATGAGAATCGAAAGGTTCGAATATAGCAAGATGATGAGCGAAACCTACTTTTGTTTCTCCCGCAAAACCGTGTTCTTTTCGGATCTTGTGAATGAGTTTATAAGATTTTAAATGAGCGATCACTAGACGTTTAGTGACTTTCATATATGCAGCTATATCACCGTGGCTTCCCGGAGGATATTTCCCATCCATATAACTATCATTTGCAAATACATTCGGCTCATTGATCGTGCACCATTCTGAAACCAAATCTCCAAAACTTTTAACCGAGAAGTCCACGAATCGAATAAAGTCTTCTACTGCATTTTCAGACAGCCAGCCTCCTTTTTCCTGAAACCATTGAGGGCAAGAAAAATGATGAAGAGTTACAAGAGGTTTGATCCCGGCTTTAATGAGTCTTTGGAATTCATCACGGTAATGTTCCACTCCTTCCTTGGACCATTCTCCTTGTTTCGGTTCTATCCTACTCCACTCAATACTCATACGATAACATTCTTGGTGAAGTTGAGAAAGAAGTTCTATATCCTCCGCATATCTACGATAATGATCCGCTCCAGTGATGGAAGATTCTCCATTTCCGACTTTTCCGATGAGAGACCAAGCATACCAATTATTGTAGATGTCTCCACCTTCTATCTGAGTTGCTGCAGTTGCAGAACCCAATAAAAAATCTTTAGGAAGTTCGAAACTTTTAGACATATTCATTCTCCTTCTTTTCTCCAGGACCTTTTTTCGTTTCTAAAGCGAGCACTAATAGATCAATTTGTGTTTGTACAAGTTCCATACCGTTCACACCGAATTCTCTTGGGATTAAAGTTTCTCTTAGAGCAACTCTTTGCCCTAAACTCCATAAGACTGTTGTAATTGTAGGAACTAGTATTGCTAAGGATGAAGGGACTCTAAGACTTCCGTCTCCTTCTCCCCTTTCTATAATTTGTGTGATAAGTTTTTCAGTGAATAAGAACTCTGCAAATAAAGACTCTTCAGAAGAAGTATCTAATTGAAAAGAACTACGCTCTCTAAATACAAAGTCGAACTCCGCAGTAAAGCGTAGCAGCGGTTTATGAGTTTCTAAATATTTCGCGAGAGTTTTGAGAAAGGAAACAAGTTCTTCCCTTCCCGAAACATTTAAACTTCGAAGCTGTTCAAATGTTTGGAGCTGAAATTGATTCCAAGGAGAGAGAAGTTTTCTGAGAACTTCGATACTGAGTGCCTCTTTCGTATCAAAATAACGATACAGATTTCGTCTAGTGCATGAGGCCTTGGCGGCGATGTCTTCCATAGAAACATCTAGGAGTCCTTTGGCCAGAAACAGGGATTCTGCTGCTTCTAAGACAAGTTCTCTGGTTTGCTCCCTTGTTCCCACATCCCCTCTTTTTCAAATGTCACAATATGTGACATTCTTCTAAAAGTGGCCTAAAAACAAAAAATCGTCAAGCCTTGTTTTCACTAAAATTCAGAAAGAAGAAGGTCTTTTTAATAGCTGGAATTTCTGATACAAATAGCAAGTATCGGGTTTCGAGTTATCTCTTTCCTATCTATACTCCAAAATCATGAAAGGACAACAAAATACAGACTTCGATAGGATTGCAGATGCGATCTTTTATCTTCGTAAAAATTTCAAAACACAACCAAGCTTGGAAGATGTGGCGGGCAAATTAAAACTTAGCCCTCATCATTTCCAAAGAATGTTCACCGACTGGGCAGGAGTAAGTCCAAAGAAATTTTTACAATACACTACTTTGGAATACGCAAAAGGTTTATTAAAGGAGAATGGTTCTTCCTTATTGGACACCGCCTTAGATTCAGGACTTTCCGGCACAGGTAGATTGCATGATCTATTTATCAATATAGAAGGAATGACCCCCGGAGAATACAAAAACGGAGGAAAGGATCTTTCAATTAACTATAGTTATGCGGAATGTCCCTTTGGAAAATTACTCGTGGCTTCTACTCCGAAAGGAATTTGTTATATTTCATTTTTTGAAAATGAGAAGAAGGTATTTCAAGAGCTAAAGTCCATCTTTCCGAACGCAAACTATAATCAGACGGTTGATATGATCCAGCAACATGCTTTATTCATATTCACTCATGATTGGAGCCAATTAGGTAATATCAAATTACATCTAAAAGGAACGGAATTCCAACTCAAGGTATGGGAAACTCTTTTGAAGATACCTATGGGAAAACTTTCCACTTACGGACAGATCGGAGAGCAAATGGGAAATCCTAAGGCGACAAGAGCTATAGGGACTGCGATTGGAAATAATCCAGTGGCATTTCTAATCCCTTGTCATAGAGTGATCCGCTCTTCCGGAGAATTCGGAGAATATCATTGGGGAGATTCCCGCAAAGTTGCGATGATCGGTTGGGAAGCTGCGAAGACGGATCTGATCAATAGGAACGATCTATGAGTTTGTTCCGAGAAGAAACAGATCGAAATCTTTTGCCATACGAAGGGATCGTGCAATATTTTGGTCCAATTCTTTCCAAAGACTCTTCAGATGATTATTTGAAAATACTTCTAAAAGATATCCCTTGGAAAAATGATGAGGCCATTATTTTCGGAAAACATATCATCACAAAAAGAATGGTAGCCTGGTTTGGAGATTCCGATTACGAATATACATATTCAAACACGACAAAGAAGGCTCTACCTTGGACAAAAGAACTTTCTGATCTCAAAAGTTTAGCGGAAAAAATTACCGAAACTAAATTTAATTCCTGCCTGCTCAATTTATACAATGATGGAGAAGAAGGTATGGCCTGGCATAGCGACGATGAAAAAGCATTGGGAAAAAATTCCACAATCGCTTCTTTATCCTTTGGAGCAGAGAGAAAATTCTATTTCAAACATAAATCCACAAAAGAACAGATTTCTTTAATATTAGAACATGGAAGTTTATTATTGATGAAAGGAGCACAAGAATCTTGGCTACATAGTCTTCCTAAAACAAAGTCGGTTAAACAGCCCAGAATAAACCTGACTTTTAGAACGATGCGCTATTAAGACAATGGTTCCAGAAATTTTCGAGCTAAACGAGCTGCCGCGTAATACGCAGGAGAGGGATTGAATTCATATTCTTTCAAACATACTTCCGTAAATTTGATCGCATGTTCGTCCCCATGTTCTATTGCCCTGTCTATCAATTCCTCCCTGGATTCATTTTCCAATCTTTCGGGAAGCTCAAGATTTATCTTTTTACCGAATGCGGAAAACAGTGCAGCTCCGGACTGCCAGGAATATCTTAATACGGACTTTCTTTCATGCTCATTCAAAAAAGGCAATATACTTCTAAGAGCGGAAACGCTTGTCACGGAATGAATAAAAACGATTGCGGATAGATTATCTTCCACATTATTCAATACCACTCTGGAAAATCCTTCCGACAAACCGGAGATAATTTCCTCAGGTTGATTAGAAACGTTTAGATATCCGATTACAGGAGAAAAATTTTCATAATTTCCTAATTCTTGCAGAGAAGAAACGATTGTACCTGAGAAGTTTTTAGATTCTTCCGGAACAAAATCGATCTTTTGGATCGCGTCTTCCGGTTGTAAACCTAGCAAAGAATCGAAAGAAGTGGGCAGTTCCAAATAAGCAGAGGCCCAGACAGCTAAACCGGAAGCAAGTTCTCTCTTCCTTCGTTTTGACTCTTTCCTAGTTAAACTTCTGATCGCATGTCCTGTACGGATCACTCCATGAGTAGCATCCGCGCAGATCCCAGGAGCAAGTTTGATAGTCCATTCAGAAACAGTTTTTTGCCAGGAACCTTCCGCTAACTCTGCATTGAAATAGTTTTCCCATTCAGGATAAGTATCAGGCATTCCCAGGAAATCTTTCCAATCACTACTATGAATTTTGTTTCTAGGTTTCTTTTTTTCTAAGAATTGGTTTCCATATTTTTCCAACCAAGGAAAAATACTTTCTCTTTTACCCATTGTAAGTAATGCCTCGCAGGCCATCGGAGCATGATTGCTTAATCCGTTTTTTAGATCCGGACCAAAAGGTTCCAAATATTCTAAAACTTTTTCCATCGTGTCCCCTTCTTCCATGTCCCCTCCTAAGGCATCTCAATCCCTACGAATCAGTATATTAAAATAATAGAATGCTCTCAAAACCTCTTAAGATCTTAAACTGTATCCGATCTTGGGAAGTTTTTTGTATCATATATTCCATTCCAGTTTTTACATCATCTCCCAAACTCAAGTTCGGTTCCAAGGGCTCGCTTAAAGGTTTGAAAAAATTATCCCAATGTACAGGGATCACCATTTTGGGAGAAGTTTTGGTTACGGTTTCTTCGTAATACTTGGCCTTAAATTCTTCTTCTTGCTTACCGAGCATTGCAATCCCTAAGAAGAGAACATCCGCCTTTAAGCCTTCCCAAGCGTTCTCTATGTAATTCGTACTTCCTTTGATTAGGATGGAATGTTTCCCATGCTCCACTAAGAAATCATAGGTCCCACCTTCTATATAATCCTCCGCCTTAGCTGGTTGAGACAAAGCTTCCGTTAAATCCGGTCGATTCGGATCGGCAGCATTCGTTTTTCCTAAAATTTTAAAAGGAGGAGTATGTTTTGAATTTAAAACTGTGATCTTAAATTTACCTATCTGGATCTTTTTACCTGGTTGGAATAAGGCCAATTGCTCTTCCGGAACCCCTCCCCCTTTTCCGATCTGCATTGTGGAGAGAGAACCGTATAATATTGCTCCGGTCTCCTTAGCAATAAAAGGAGAATCCATAGAATGATCATAATGGGAATGACATACTAAGATCCCCTTTAAACGTTTAATACCTGCGAGAAGCATAACGTATTTTATTTCCTGCTCATCCGAAGAAATTTTAGAGAACATAGTTTTAAAAAGAGAAGGCCTGGAAAAAAAGCCATCCGTTAGGATCTGCGTTTCTCCATCATCCAATAGAATAGAGCTAGTCCCTAAAAATACCGCTCTTACCTTTCCCTTCGGGATCTCCGTAGAAAGATCTTTAAGATCATTACCTATAAAATGTTCCTTATAGTCCTGGATATTCGCGGAAGAGGTCAGACAATTCTGCAATAATACGACCGTAGTCAAAAGACTAAAAAAAGTGAGTCTGGAACCTCTTATGTTCATGCTACCTACCGAAAATAACTTTCATAAAGTTATATACACTTTAAACTTCTGCCAAGTAGAAATTTCTAATGATACCAAAGTTCTTTAAGACCGGAAAGGAATTCCGCTCCTGGCTTTCCAAAAATTATAAAAAAGAATCAGAACTTCTTCTTGGATTTTATAAAACAAAATCGCATAAAAAGGGAATTTCTTACGGAGATGCGATAGATCAGGCATTATGTTTCGGCTGGATAGATGGGATCAGAAAGAGTATAGATGAAGAGAGTTATTCCGCTCGTTTTACTCCTCGAAAGACCGGAAGTATTTGGAGTAAAGTTAACATAAAACGCATCCAAGAGTTGATCCAGGAAGGCTTAGTCCAGGAGTCTGGTTTGCAAGCCTTCCATTCGGATAAAAAGAAGACCGCACAATATTCATTCGAACAGAATAAGATAGAGCTGCCTTTCGTTTATAAAAAACAATTTCAGAAACACACAAAAGCCTGGGAGTTTTTTAACGGCCAAGCACCTTATTACCAGCGAACTTCCATTTGGTGGGTCATCAGTCCCAAAAAGGAGGAAACTAGACTCAAACGGTTGGATATCCTCATCTCAGACTCCAAATCCCAAAAAAAGATAGATGCAGTTACCTGGAAGAAGAAGGAACTATAAATCTAAAATTTGTGTTTTCAATGGATGAACCAAAAGCGCCTTCTTTCTACCTTTTTATTTTTGAGACTGAGACTTTGATTTATCATTCTGTCCGGGCAGAGTGAAATAAAAGATAGCACCTTCTCCTTCTTTTGATTCTGCCCATACCTTTCCACCATGACGGGAAGCGATCCTTTTGACTATAGCAAGGCCAACTCCAGTTCCTTCAAAATCCGAATTAGAATGTAATCTCTGGAAGACCCCAAATAGTTTATGATAGTATTGCATATTGAAACCAGCACCGTTGTCTTTTACGTAAAAAACGGTTCCTTCCTCGGATTCAGTAGAACCGATTTGAATGATAGGTGATTCTGCCTTTTTCGTATATTTGATAGCATTTGAGATCAAATTCACCCAGAGTTGACGCACTGCAGGTTGATCCGCTCTTACGTTAGGAATGTCTTGAATTTCAAAATGGATCTCTCTTCCAGGTTCTAAGTTTATTAATTCTTTATATACTGTGGCGGCCAATTCCTTCATTGAAATTTCTCTCTCGGCAAGTTCGGTTCTGCCCAACCTTGAAAATTCCAAAAGATCATCCACCAACTGTCCCATCTGCTTGGCATTCTCTATAATTTTTCCTATAATCCTTTTCCCCTCAGCATCAAAATTTACACCGTAATCTTCCATCAAGATCTGAGTGAAACCGCTGATCCCCCGGATAGGGGCCCTTAAATCGTGAGAGATGGAATAAGAGAATGATTCCAGTTCTTTATTTGCCAAAACCAGTTGTTCTGTGCGGACCCGTACTCTTTCTTCTAATTCATTGTTCAATAAACGTATCTCATTCTCCGCTTCCTTACTTGCAGTAACATCTTGGTGCACCACGATCACTTCTAAGATACTTCCGGCAGTATTTTTAACGGGATAAAGTACCATTTGCAGCCAACGTTCTCTTCCTAAACTTCCGATTAATTTAGGATCATAAGGAAAAGGTTCGGAGATTGCGGGCTCCCCATTGAACGCCTTCTCCACAAAAGGAAAAAATCCGGCCTCCTTTATCTGCGGATCTTTTAATATATTATAATCAACTAATACATCTCTTCTGGCGTTCCACATTTCTTCCCAGGCAAAATTAGCCCCTGTGCAAATTCCCTCCGGATCGTAAGTCAGAACAGGATAAGGGAATTGTTCTATAATTGTCCGAAATCTATTCTCACTTTTGAATAGGTCCATAGTTCTGGCACTGACCAACTTCTCCAATTCATGGTTCAGCTCAGAAAGTTTTCTCTCTGCATCAGTTCTTGCTATATCAGATCTTTCTAATTGAGTGGCCACAAACCAAACCAGAACGAAAAAAGTAAGAATGATCCCTGTCATCAAGAACCCTACTCCCAATTCCAAACTGACCGGATTAAATTTATTCAGATAGATACGGACATATCCGAACAAGACAGGAACAATGATCAAAAATGGGATTAAAACTCGAGCTAAAATCCCTCCTGAACTTTTGCTCGTAAACACTTTCATAAATCCGGCTTGCCCGTTGATCAAGAGAAGAGCGAAAGAGCAGAAAATAAAACTAATAGCAGTGTGAATCGCCATAGGAATATAGGAAAGAATTCCATAAAATTCCTGGACCTGATATACATAACCTATAACGGAAAAGAGTCCTATCAAAAGTACTAAAATGCACAGATAATTAGAGATCGAACTTAGAACTTCCTTTCGAAAGGAACTCAAGAAAACTGCAGATCCAATTACTACAAAGTCAAAAGCGGTGTTCGGAGCCATTCTGTTTGGAACACCTTTTATAATATCTTTTGCGATCTTTTCCGTAAAAAGGATCTTATCCATTCCAAGATCGAATCCGCTAATGATGGAATACAATTTAGAAAGACCCACTAAAAGGACGAATAACGCGATCAAACGAATAATATAGCGAGAAGTATTCGAGTCAGGCCGATTTAAGTTGAGATATAGCGCAAATCCGACGAATACGAAAGATAGTGCGGACATCGGATTCATGGCGACCATTGAAGCCCTGGGTCGTTTTAAGATCTCAATATCCAATAACCAGCCGAATAGAACTAAAGTTCCGATCAAGGATGGAATAAAAATTAATACGTTATGTTTACTTTTCAAGAGACCTTTCGAGTATCCTTCGGAAAAAAAAATCTGATTTTAGCTTAGGGTATAAAAAGGGATTCCGATTTGGAATCCCTTTTTTAATATTAGAAATGTGAATTGTTTTATTAAGCAGGCCAAACCGCGAGGATAAGACCAATAGCTGCTAAAGAAACCAAATTATATCCTGCATTGATAAAAAACAATTTCCATGATTTTGATTCCCAAGCCACAGAGCCTAAAAGCATCGGTATATAAAAACCAAGCCAAGTATAAAATGCAGCGTAAGCTCCATACATCCAAGCTGGTCCATCGCCGGGAAGATTCCAGGAAGAAGGTTTCCAGACAAATAAACTATGAGCTAAAACATACGCTGTTAAAAAAGAACCAATAATCATGATGACCATAGATTTTATCATCGCCTTGTTATCGGGTTCCATATTTTCGTAACCCATCTCTTTTGCCCAAACCTTACCGAAGATTGGACCAAACCAAAGAAATCCGATCACTACGTTTGCGAGAACTCCTACCAAAATTGCTAAATAATTTAACGGTATTACCGGTAACATAAAATCTCCTATTTCAGCCTGAGCTTTTTAGCAGAATTTACAAACCGGTCAAGTAATTTCGAAATTTATGGTTTGAGTTGATCTACACTTACATTGACATGCCGATTCAAGTAGTATTATTATTTTTTCAAATTGGAAACGGACTCTTCTATAGCGGATCTGAATTCTGAAAATTTTTCCAATGAATGATCGAAAGCCGATTTGCTTAAAGTATAAATTTCACAAGTGCTCGTAGCCAGAACTGTTGCGGACCTAGGCTCGTCCGTTACTAACGCCAACTCACCGAAGAATTGGCCTTCCTGTAAGCTCAGCAAAATCGATTTATCGTCGGAGCCTAAAATATCCACAGAACCTTCGCTCAAAATATATAGGCAATCGCCCTTCTCCCCTCTTTTAAAAACCGTATCGCCTTTTAGAAAGATCGTAGGCGTTAAAGAAAATACCAAACTTGCAACTAAAGCAGGATCTGCTCCTTTTAGAAAAGGTACTTTCTCCAATAAACTCCGATGCAATTGTATTTTCACTTCTTTCCTTAAGGATAAAGGGAGATCATTTAAAAGTTGGCTTTCGTCTTCTCCCCACCCTCTATCTATAATGTACATATAATAATCTCTAACTCTTCTGCGCATATCCGCTTGGATATTTCTTGCTTTCAAAAAAGAATCCACTTGGGCCATTTTTTTCATCTGAGCGGCTTTAGTAATATCTAGATTTCCTAATATACTTGCAATATTACCGATAACCGTCGCGTATACACCTGCGCCGAGCATCATTACGAATATAGTATATATTCTTTGCACATCCGTAGAAGGAGTAATATCCCCATAACCTACAGTAGCGATAGTGGTCACCGTCCAATACAATGCCCTAATATATTCGGACTTACCTGTTTGATAATCCTGAAGATCATCCATGTATAACCAGCCAACCGCACACCAATGAGCGACTAAAGTCACCCAAAAACCGAAAAGGACCAATCTTAAGGTCCCAGGCGTGGGCTGGAATGCCAAATTGATCCTATGAAGTATATCCGAGATCCGAAAAACTTTTAAGATACGTGTAATCCCTAAAAACAGATATAGATAAGGATGCTGGGACTGTTGTACTCCAAAAATTTTGAACGTAGCGTATTCGAAAGGGAAAGCGGCGATCAGATCCAGAATAAACCATGATCTCAAATAATCACGGATCACTTGAGAGCGCAGGATAACCCATTTACCATCCTTGTATTCAGGAGTAATACAATTCCATATGATATCTAATGCAAAGACTGAATCTATGAAGAAATAAATACCTGTAAGAAGAAGATTTTGGTCGTAAGAAATAACGATCCGAAGAGGAGACTCCAAAGAAGCCCAAAATATACATACGAATACAAGTATATCCCAATATACTCTAACGCGATTATTCGAGCTTATCATAATTTTACCTAAGAAGCTGACTTAAGTATCGGATCGAGTAGAGCCATTTCTACAGCACTCGTATGAAAAAGATAAAGAATGGTTAACCTAAATATTCCAGAACTACCATTGCCATGTCGTCATGAGAACTTTGTTCTTCTTCAGTGAAATGTTGGATCTTTCCGATCACTGAATTACAAAACAGCTCTGGCTCTAATTCGGAAAAGTTTTTGAGTAGATCTAAAAATCTATCATCTCCGTAAAAATCGCCTCCTTTAGATCTTGCTTCCGGAAGACCGTCCGTATAAAGAATAAGTTTATCACCCTTGCCCAATTCGGTCTTCAAGGTTTGGTAATTAGGAGTGGATAAGAACTCATTGATCGCAATCCCGGAGGGGCGATAAGTCTCATGTTTTCGATTCGCTTTACGGATCAATATTGCTTCCGGATGTCCTGCGTTTGCGATCAGTATTCGTCCTGATTCCGGATAGAATGTAATCATGGTCGCAGTCACAAAATTTCCATTCAATTTTCCCATGAGCTGGGCCCTCATTTTTGCTAGCATATATCCAGGGTCGCTTAAATAGTCTGACCAATCCGCAAGAGCCATCTTTACCATGGCGGCAACCATAGCAGCTCCAGTTCCATGACCAGTCACGTCGCAGATAAAGATCCCTAAAGCCCTGCCTGTCCGATCAGAGATCAGATCTACAAAGTCTCCACCTACATGGAGCATAGGAATACATCTATATGCGATTCTTACATTATGCGATTTAGGAAGAACGGAAGGAAGAAGTGAAAATTGGATCTTACCTGCGATCGCTAAGTCTTTTTCGATCAACTTCGCCTTAGCTTCTATATCCAGCTTTTGCTCTTCTATTGTTTTGGTTCTTTCGATCACCAAGGATTCCAAAGAATCGTTGAGAGTTTTTTGCATTTCCAGATTTTCTTTCTGAGCCTCGAAAATCTTGCGTAGCGCGTCTTCTTTCTCTTTTTTGAGAATGTTGATCTTATCAGCCAATGCAAACGAGAATATTAATGCAGACATAGAAGAGCCGATATACAATCCATCATCCGCCCAATTGGAAACTCCCACAAGATTCGCGAATTTTAAAACCACGAACATCCCTGAAATACACAAGAAGCTGAACGCTAATAAAAAGTACCTAGCAGGCCTGTAATTTTTGAAAAAGCAAATAGAAGCGGCGATTAAGACTAAAGAAGGAGCAAGGATACTCAAAGCGAGACTTACTTTAACCGTAAACTCAGGAGGTAAAAACAAAGGAGAAAAAGTCAGGAGAGCATGAATGCCCCAAGTGAAATGCAGAGAATAATTCAAATAACGATTTATATTCTCTTCCGTATTCAAAAACTTTTGGGCGAATAAAACCAAGGAAGACATACATATTCCGGTAAAGACTACGTACAAATTCCTCTGAAGATCAGGATGTTCCGACCAAAGATATTGGAATCCATGACCGGTAAGTACCAATTGTATCCCGAAAAATCCGAAAATATTAGTCACAAAAAATAGATAACTGATATCCCGAGTAGATAAGAATATCAATAAATGATAAAGGATCATCACACACATGATCCCGTAATACAATCCGAGACCTAAATGAATATCTGCATTATGATGATAGAATGTCTCGGGATTCCATAGTATCAGCGGGAAGACCAAACCGCCGCTCGTGTTCAACTTCAGATAAAAAGTGCGTGTCTGTTCCGGTTGGAAATCTAAGCTGTAGATGAAGTTTCTGTGATTTACTTTTCGAACAGGATAAGGAAAAGCCATCCCGCTGGAATTGACTAACTCTTGTTTGCCGGAAGTATTCTCCGCAAAAAAATCCACTCGATCAATATTCGTATAATCTAGTTCTAAAATTTTTCGGATCTGTGTCTTTTCTGGGTTTTTAAGAGTTATCCTAATCCAATAATCGAAGTTAGTCTGCCCGAAGTTCAGAGGATCCATATCCGATTTTTTGAATTTTCCGGAATATTCTCCGGAAGAGACTTTCTCTATTCCGAGTCCCTTATTAGAATCTTCTAAAAAATAGACCTCAGTACTAATTCTTTTACGTTCTATTTGAGAAGATAAGGGAATGGCCTCCTCCGAAAATAAAGGCGAGGCCGAAAAACATAAAATTAGAACGAAGGCCCTGAATAGGTACATTGGAACACGTTTGTAGGAATATTTTACTCCTCCCTTCTTTAGGAAAGAATAAAATAGCCCTTTCAAGTTCCCAATAACGGGTGATTTGTCAGTACCAGAACCGTCCTGGGATGACGGTTATTCCTCTACTTCTTCTAATTTGCGTTCGTGAGTTACAGGGTACAAACGTTTTAAGTAAAGTTGAGTAGCCTTATCATCCGGAAAGATCGATATTACATTCTCAAACTGTTGTTTTGCATCCTCGAATGAGTTAGAATAAAATGCCTTTACACCTTTTTCGTAGGATTCTTTAGTTTTTAATTTCAGATCCTGGTATTGGGGTTCATCTCCGTCAAACACTTCATAAACAGAAACAGGTCTTTGTTTTCCTTTTACTTTCACTCTGTCCAAAAAGCGGAAATGGAATTTTCCGTCCTTTTTAACTTCTTCGATTGTACTTTCGCTGACCGCAATCCTTGATCCATATACCTTGGTGAGACTTTCTATTCTAGAAGCCAGGTTGACTGTGTCTGAAATTACTGTACCTTCTAACCTTTCTTCCGCGCCTATCGTTCCTAACATTAAAGAACCGGAATGTATGCCGACTCCGATCTGAATAGGAATGTAACCTTGGCGATTCCTATGTTCGTTATATTCTTTCAGATATCTTTGCATCTCGACGCCGGCAGATACTGCGTCTATTACGTTTCTCTGAAACAGTGCCATAATTGCATCGCCTATAAACTTATCGATAAACCCGTTATGCCTTTGAATAATGGGACTCATCCTGCTTAAATAAGAATTGATAAAATTAAAATTTTCGGCTGGCGTCATCTGTTCGGACAACGTAGTAAAGGAACGAATATCGCTGAATAGAACTGCCATCTCTTTCTGGATCTGATCTCCTAATCTCACATCCAGAATGGAGTCCTTTCCTAAGTTAGCCAAAAAGTCTTTCGGAACGAATCTGGCATAAGACTCTGTTAGGATCTTTTGCATCTCCAAAGTTTTTGCCTGAGCTTCTTCTTTCTCCTTCTTCATAATATTAATACGATCCGCCAAAGCGATAGAAAGAAGAATGACTTCCATAGTGGAACCCAAATACAATCCGTATTCTGTCAGGAAGGTAGATCCTAAAACATTAATAAACCGAAGAACCACTACGGTTCCTGAAACTGTAAGAACCGTGAACGCCAAGAGAAAATAACGTGCAGGACGGAATTTCTTCATGAAGCTGATCACTGTAGCGGCGGGAATGAATATCAGAACAGGAAGGGTCAAAACTAATGCTAATTTTACGGTAATCTCAGGAGGTAAAACCAAAGGAGTCAGCATGATGAATCCATGAGCGACGATCAACGCTTTCATAGATTTATCCAGCCACTTCGGAACATTCTCCTTAGTATTTAAAAACCTTTTCGTGAATAGCAGAACCGAGGCCATACAGATCCCTGTAAAGACCACGTAAAAATTCCTTTGCAAAAAGGGAAATGCAGGCCATAAATATTGGAATCCATGTCCGGTTAGAACCAACTGTATTCCAAGAAATCCAAGAATATAACACACATAGTAAAAATAACTCACATCTCTTACCGAGAAGAAGATGAAAATATTATAGAGGATCATTACGATCATCACTCCATAATATAAACCTAAACCATGTTGAACGTCGGCATTGTATTGAGAGAATGTTTCCTTATCCCAAAGAGTAAGCGGAATATTCAAACCTCCACTTGTCCAAGTCATTAAATAGTAAGTTTTTTGTTGTCCAGGCTGCAACTCTATCTGATAAACGAAATTTCTATTTTTGAAACTTCTGGCAGAGAAGGGAAAAAGCATCCCACTTTCTTCCTTAGAATATGTACCGTCAGAATTCGGTTTATAAAATTGTACTATATCTATATTACTATAATTGATCTCTACAAGTTTGGAAACAGATTCGGGAGTATCGTTTTCGAAAGTTAGTCGAAACCAATAATTATAATTTAACTGACCAAAATCCAAAGAATCCTTATCGGACTTGATAAACTTGGGTTCCGCGTCGGGCTTAGAGATGTCTTCGAAGGTTAATTTTCTTTCGGGATCTTCGAGATAATATACAGACTTACCCAAAGGTAATCGTTCAATATCCTTACTAACGCGGATCTTATCTACAGCGAATAAAGAAGAACTCGCGAATAACGTGGAGAAAATGATATAGAGAATAAAACTTTTACAATTCATAAATTACCGAATTTTAAACATTTATTAGATGGACATTTTTCAGATAGAACATCAGATATGTGACGAATGAATCCTCAAACAATCGTCACCTCGATAGAAATCCAGGCATCCCCTGAAAAAATTTGGAGTATTTTTACCGACTTCTCCAAGTTTCCTTCCTGGAATCCTTTCTTAAAGAGGATTCTCGGCAAACCGGTGCAAGGCGGAACGATTATTGTTTTCGATTATTATTTTACGGGAGTGTATCTACCGACCAAGGCATTGATATACGAACTCACCAATTCTAAATCCATATCTTGGAAAGGTGCCTTTCCACTCTTTTTCAAATACATGTTTGCCGGAGATCATCGTTTCACTTTCGAAAAGATCACTCCCGGTCGCACCAAATTTAGCCACACTGCAATCTTAACCGGGATTATGCCTAGTGTATTTAGTTCGCATATCCAAACCGCAGTACGCAATTCACATATCAAAATGAATCAAAAATTAAAAGAGTTAAGCGAAAACAATTTCTAATTTCGCTATTAGTCAAAGACCCCTTTTCTTTTCCATGATTCGAAATTTCGAGCTCCTTTTTTGGCCATGATCGGATAGATCAAAGACAATAAAGAAGGGAATAATAACGCAACTCTCGCAAGCAGTCCTTGAGAATACGGAACGTAGATCTCGGACTTATCCGTTTGGATCGCTTTCCAAATTGCTTTTGCAACTGCTGAAGGCGGCAAAGGTGGATTGATATAAGCCATAGGAGAACTATCTCTAGATGCCATATACTTGGTCATAGGAGACTGAATGGTCCCAGGCAAAATAGAACTAACTCGTATACCTATTTCTTTCCATTCCAAATATAAGCTTAAAGCAAAACCTCTAAGCGCAAATTTAGTCGCACTGTAAATAGAATGATTAGGAGCAGGGACAATCCCTGCCAAAGAAGACAAAATCACTAGCTTACCTTTGGATTTTTTAAGAGAAGGCATTCCCAATTTAGTCAATCGAATGGTGCCGATAATATTGATCTCTATTTGCTCATCTATCTCCTCTTGAGTGAGGTTTTCGAATTTAGAAGGCCTCATGATCCCGGCATTATTCACTAGTATGTCGATCTTTCCGAATTTTTTTACACATTCTTGGATCGCTTTTTCCGAATCCGCAGCCTTAGAGATATCGCAAGGAAATACAATATGATCTTTTCCTAATGTATCTGCGAACTTTTTCAGATCGGAAAATTGTTTTTGAAGATCGGTCAAAAAGAGAAGATATCCTTTTTCCGAAAGCAGGGTCGCAGTTTCCCTGCCAATCCCCCCTGCTGCTCCTGTTAGAAAAACGACTGGGCGGTTTTCCTTAGACATATTTATCCTTTTTTCACTCCGTTGGAATTCTTACGTAAAAACTCCACTATCCGAGGGAACACATCCTTATCGCTCTTTTTCCCCATCAAAGTATCCTGATGGCCATAACCCTCGGCGATGAACAGTTCGTTTTTATTTCCTGGATTCAAACGATTCAATGTTTCATAAGCGATAATATTAGAATCTTTGAATACTTTATTTTGATCACCGGTCATAAACAGGACCGGAGTTTTAATATCGGATGCCTTATCAAGATAATTATTCGGCAAGGAATTATAACGAGTATCTGTAGGAGTATACTTGATCATAGCCTTGCGACCCACGGCTTTCCTAATGTGCCTATAATAATTCATAGAAGTTGCTCCGAATAGATCCCCCACTCTTCTGTGAGTGATGTCCGGTAGATTTGCGTGCTCATAACAAGCAGGCCATCCTGTTCCCCACATCAAACTCAGCATATGACAAGCGGGTTCGTCGCATTCGTGATGGAATAAACTGACGAACTTTGCAAGCACCTTGCCTGAAGCGAATCCAGGAAGGTAATGCCAACGAGGATTCACATTCGGAAATCTGAAAACCGACTCCATTAAAAAAGGAGAGAATGCCAATTTGATCTTAGACCAAGTAGGGACATTAGGTGTTAAAGACACACTATTGGAGACAACGCTAGTGACTCCGTCGATCTTTCCTCCAAACAAGCTCATGAAGAATGAGATGGAACCTACACAATGTACGACAAAGTGTATTCTTTTTCCAGGACCCACTGCATCTCTTATTACCTTTAATGCTGCAGGTACGTCATAAAGAGCGATATCGTCTAAAGTATACCGATGAGGAAAAAGATTATAATTAAAACGTAAACTTCCTCTCCAGTCAAAACTCCATACGTCGGTAAAGCCGCTCTCATGCAGGTATGTTACAAGATTTTTATGCTCAGGCATAACGAACATATCCGTGGAAGTAGTAAGTCCGTGCATGAGCACTACAACGTCCTTACTCTCCTTCTTTTGAAAACGTACTAAGTTAAGAGAAATTTTATCATCCGTTGTGAATGGATGAAAAGTGATCTTTGAATTTTTAACCCCGTCCAAAGTGAATACGGGAATATCTCTTTCTCTCCATAATTCAGGCTCCGCTTTTCTGAATTGCGCTCCGTAGATTTCCCAAAGATTCCCCATAAACAGTTCACCGAATCTGAATAAAGCATCTTTTCTTTCCGAAAAAGTACGACCATTTGATTTGAAGGTGGTCATCTGTTTAATAAAATCTTTTTCTAATATATGCAGAATACCTTTAGCAAGAACCTTTGCTTTCGGTTCCGCCTTTTCTTCCACATATCCTTCATATACAGTTGTATAAAGAGTAGAAGTGTCTCTCCAGATATTTAAGATACCGTCGTCTACTACCTTCTTAAATCCGCTTAACGTGATCTTCTTTCCTGCTTTATTCTTCAGGAACAAACGATACTTCATATGTTTTTCATTGGCGGAAGGTTTTCCGGAATCCACGAAACAATTGAAGACCCCTTTTTCTACTTCAAATCTCCCACCTATAGGTTGGCATTCTACCCAACCGATTGCCTCTCCTGTTTCATCAGGATCATACACAAAAAATTGCGTATCAGGAACACGGATCGTTAGGTGAAACATCAGATAGTTTCCGGCCTTCTTCCCTGCAGCATAATCTTCTTGATAATTAAAAGATCCAGGCATGGAAACGAAACCTTTCATTTCCTCCGTGAATTCCAAACTTACCGGATGAGAATTGACTCCTGTTTTGCCTAGCTTAGATTTGCCGACATTCTTCTTTGATTTCTTTTTTGTTGCTGTAGCCAATCGAATATCCTACCTTAAACTTGCATTCGGCTTCTTGCCTGTAATCCCTTCAGCCACCATTTCCGAAAGAGCAGAAATAGTCATAGAAGGGTTAGCACCCACTGCGGTAGGAAGTAAACTACCATCCGCAACATATAAACCTTCGTAACCGAAAACCTTTCCGAAAGTTTTAGGATCAGAAGAACAAACTCCAGCATTTGCAGAAGGTCCTAAAACACAACCACCCAAAGGATGAACAGTAACGTTATTACGGACAGGCCAAGAATATGTCGGCATTGGGAATCTGGTTTTTGCGTCTGTAAATTTCGCGAACCTTTTGTTCACGTCCATTATGGTATTATAAAGCGTTAGGTTCTCTTTTTGAGGCCACCGTATCTGAAGATTTCCCTTTTTATCCAGATACATCTGCCCATCGGAAGTATCTATCCCCATACAGAGAAGAACTGCAGAAGTATAAGAAAGATCTCCTTTCAAAGCTTCACTTAGAAGGAATCCTACTCTACCAAAAATTTTTCCGCTAAAGATACTCTTGAAAAGCTCTCCGATAAAATGAAAAACATACTTCAACTTGAATATGATAGGGATCGCGCCTGAAACGAAATAGGAAGCAAATACAGGATAACTTGCATCTTCCAACAAGAACGCTTTTTTGGAATCGAAACCGGAGAATAAATTATAATCAGTATATTGAGTGATCACCGGGCCATAATTCGGATCCGCAGGCTTCTTCCCCTTTGCCGCAAAAGAAAGAAAGTCACCGTTCCCTGAGAATTGAGTTCCTAGTTTATCCGAGATCTTGGTTAAGGTCTTAAACTTTGTTTTACATTTAAGTAAAAGTTCCGTAGATCCCAAAGTCCCCGCAGAAACCACAATACGTTTTGTGTCTGCAAAAGATTCGGAAGGATTTCCATTTTGTAAGTTCAAATAATGAACTCTATAGCCGTATTCCCCTGATTGAGAAGTATCTTCTTCTCCTTTACTATTCAAAGGAACAATTTTAGTAGCAAGATGCTCTGTCTTGATCTCCGCCTTATTTGAATGCCTTGCTACAAAGAGATAATTCAGATCCAGAGTATTTTTAGAATGGGTATTACATCCAACATCACATTCTGCACAGTACGTACAAGAAGTCTGAACTGCTCCAAAACGGTTTTTTTCCTGGACCCCGATCGGAGTAGGCTTTTTAAAATCATTTCCGAAAAATACGTTAAGGTCTGCTCTTTTGGAAACTCTAGACTCGTGCTTGGCAAAATGTTCGTATAATTCGGTCCGAACTACTTTACGTCTATCATCTCCATTATCGGGGATGGGCCTTGATCCTAAAATGTCTTTTACTATTTTATAATAAGGTTTTAAATGTTTCTTTTTAATAGTTTCCGGCCAGCGATGATCGAAAATATGATCGGGAGGTTCCAAAAATACGTTCGCATAAATTAAAGAACCCCCGCCTAAACCTGCTGAAAGAACTACATCTAGTTTTGGATAATTACGAATATCGAATAATCCAGTTTGTCTGCCTGCTCTTTTGAACTTGGAAGACCTGGGAATAGGACCTTCTTCGGGAATATTCCAGAAGTTTTTAGACATTCCCTCCGGAGATCTCGGAAAAGAGCCTTTAGGATATTCTTTCCCTCGTTCGAGTACTAAAACTTTGCCTGGCCATTTTTTAGACAAACGACAAGCATTGATCGAGCCGCCGAAGCCGGTTCCGATTATTATAGCCTCGTAAAATTTCAAGCAGTCCTCCTAACGTCAAAAAATCTACTTATTTGCCGCATTTACCTAAAAATAGCAATAATTAATTGATTTTATTAACGTTTTTTGAATGATTCACATCCTAAATGCCTAAGAGTAAAATTAAATATATCGTTATCTCCGACATTCACCTGGGAGCATATAACAGTTTACTTACATACATCGAAGAGTTTCCTGATCCAGTAAAAGACTCTGATAGATTCAAAGTAAATCCTCAGAAAACTTCTCCTGCACTTGCAGAACTTCTAAACTGTTTAAAACATATCGTCCACTCGGTAAATGGCTCTTCTAAACCGCCTCAGTTCATACTATTAGGTGACGTGCTTGAATTAGCATTAGGTGATATTAACGAAGCATCCATGACCTTCGAAAGATTTTTAGAGATCGCATATAAGGAAACAAAACATCATTTTTCCGAAAGTATTCTATATATTCCGGGCAATCACGATCACCATCTCTGGGAAACTGCGAGAGAAAAGCAGTATATGGACTATATTGCAAACTTAAAGCCGAATCAGTACATCAATCAAACTTGGCATACCACAAAGATGGTAAATCCCGACTTTATACAATCGGATCTGCTCACGGGAATTTTAAGAAGAAATAAAAAGTTAAAGAGAGCAGAAGCAGTGATTGCGTATCCGAACTTGGAAATTTCTTCTAAGAGCGGAAAACGTTCCGTGTTCTTAACACACGGACATTTTTTAGAGAACATCTATTCTTTGATGAGTACGGTGCAAAGGGTCTTGCTTCCAGAAATTGATGACGATCCAGATGCACCTAAGCTCAATCGTTCCGTCTGGAGCAAAATGAACGATTATAACCCATTTAAAAGGGCTAAGGAAATCACCACTCCAAAATCCATTTACGTTCTCGAGCGAGAGAATTTTGCTTGGATCGACTTCTTCTGGTCTACACTTGGAAGGTCTGGAAAAGTGGGAACAGGCATCGGACTCATTTATGATATGCTCCAAGATACAAAAGCCGTTGGAAAATTAGCTCAAAACGTATCGGCTTATTTATTACGAAATTTGAATCTTCCTTTCTTACTTCGTATATTAGGGATCAAATGGCTCCTATATAAAGGTTTTTCCTACATTCTTACAAAGATCGTAGTAAAAGTAGGACAAGCGGAAAGAGGAATGTCCAATTCCGTTCTAAGCGATGAAGTCGTGCATAATATGGAGTCCTATTTAGGAGAAACTCTTCCTGCACAATGGAAAGCTGAGACACAAAAAACTAAAAGGGAATTTCCAAACGATTACACTCTTATCTTCGGCCATACTCATAAACCATTTGCAGTCGAAACCCAAGACTTAGGTTTAAAAATTTCCGGCAAAGAAGTATTCAACACGGGGGGCTGGGTAGTAGATACGATCCAACCGATGACATCTCATGGAGGAGCAGTATTATTCATAGACGAAGACGCAAACGTTGCTTCTTTTAAGGTTTATACGGAAGGAGAAGTTAAACCCGGCTTTTTAGTTCCTGATGGAAAAACAAATCCGATGTATGAGACATTAGTGGAAAACGTAGATCTTCAAAACAAAAAGTTTGGAGCCTTATCTAGATCTTTAGAGGATGAAATACGCCTAAGAAGAAGATATCTAAAAGTCAGGATCAAAGAATAAATTAAGATTTTTGCAAGTATTTGGAGGAGATAACGGAGATCTCCTTCTTCTTCTCCGCTCCCGCACCATTCTCGAAAATTTCAGAATAATCCTTAAAGTTCGTTCCCATTATTCTATCCCAAAAATTAAAGTAGAGACTATAGTTCCCGTGAAACTTCTGGTGATGAAGGTTATGATGTGTAGAAGTGTTGATCCATTTCAGGACAGGATGAGTGGTCCAGCCTTTTGGAAATAATTCATAGCCCAGATGCCACCAAATATTCATGACCATCGCATAAAAAGTATGGATTAGAAAAACATAAAAATGAAGAGGAAGGATACAAAGAGCGGGAACGACATATACACCTTCTAAAAAAGCCTCTACCCAATGAAAATTATATGCAGCCATCGGAGAGGGATTTACGGATCTATGATGAACAGAATGTATATAAGGGTAAATCTTTCGATGATGCATGATCCTATGAGCCCAATAAAACCAGGTCTCATGCCAGATCGTAAGTAAAACAAAACTGAATATCGCATAGCTTAACCCATATTCCGCAAAATCCTTATACGTTTTAATGTGAAGTATCTTTAATTTTCCGAGAACATACACCGAAACGGCAATCGTGCTGAACATGATGAGAGTGATCGCAGATTGTTTTAATTCAAAGATGACCCTTTCCTTCTTTGGGAAATCTTTTTGGATCCTGAATTTTTGAAAGAAGTCCTTTTTCCAGACCCAAAAGACCAGAAATGCAATGCCTGCAATCGGATAATAACGCAGGAAATTCATTTTTAACTGATAAAGAGCGAAACCTGATACGCAGTATTCCCAACTTAGTTCACAAACAAATCTCATCCCAACCTTCCAAGTTTAGAATAACCGATTATAAAGATTTAGTCTGTCAAAAAATAGGTCGACGGATCCGAACAAAAACCTTCCAATAATCGATTCTTATGGCATTCAAAAGAAGTATATTCGCAAGCGCGTCCGAAGACAGATTGGAAAACCTAGTTTTAGAAAGATTAAAACCTGGAGCCGACAAGGAAAAAATAGACGCCCGCATCTGGGATCTATTCGGAGAAGTTTGGTGTATTATGTTTACGGACCTTTCCGGATTTTCGCGTGGTGTGGAAAAATTTGGGATCATTCATTTTCTACAAACCATTCACGAATCCGAAAGAGTTTTAGTACCAATCATAGAAGATCATGACGGGATCCTTCTCAAATCGGAAGGAGACAGTTTTTTAGTGATCTTCCGAAACGTAGCCAAAGGACTTCAAGCTGCGATCAGAATGCAAAAAGAATTATTAGAATATAATAAGGACAAAATCCCGGAAGAAAAGATACTTCTCTGCGTTGGACTCGGCTACGGTAAGGTTTTAAAAATCGGAGACTCTGATGTTTTCGGTTCAGAAGTAAACACTGCAAGTAAGTTGGGAGAAGATACTGCGGAAGCGGGAGAGATCCTAATCACTCAAACTGTTTTTGAAAATGCTCAGGAAACAGGATTAAAGTTCGAACCGATCAAAGATGTTCCTGCGGGAACACAAGGAGCATTTAGGGTTATATATTAATAGAGAATTCAAGTATAGTAATTTCTCTTGCGATAGAAAGCGATAAAATATATTTTGAGAATAAGAAAAGAGACTTACTCACATTGAAAAACAATATAATAATAACTTTTATAGTATCCCTGGGTGCTTTATTAATCCTTACCGGCATCAATTACGATTTACCGTATATTTTTCATCCGGATGAGCCCACAAATTTTGATGTTAGTCGACGCATGTTTGCCTATGGAACTTTAAATCCGAATTTTTTCGCGTATCCGACTTTACCTTTTTATATTAATTTTTTAGCAATAGGTCCTTATTACATTATCGGCAAGCTCTTTGGAACCATAAATACCACTTACGACATCCAAAGTTTAATTTTTCTATCGATGGGAACTGCAAAAACCATGCAGCCCGGATTATTTTTACTTATCAGATCTATTTCTGCCTTCTTTGGAATTGGATGTATTTTACTTACTTACGCAATTGCAAATCGGTTATATAAAGATCGCTCGATAGGAATTTATTCCGCTCTAGCCGTTGCCTGTTGCCCTACAATCATCTTATTAAGTAAGACGATTACGCCGGATATTTTTGCTACCTTCTTTGTTTTAGTTACCCTTTATTTTTCAATTTCTATTTTAGAAGAAGGTAAGCCCTGGCAGTACATAATCTCAGGGCTCTTCTTAGGATTTACAGGCTCATGCAAATACAATGCAGTCTTAATTGGAATCGTAATCCCTGCTGCACATTTTTTAAGAACTGGCGTAAGCGGATGGAAAGACCTAAATTTATATAAAGCTGTCGCTTGCAGTGTCTTAGGCTTTCTTTTCACAACGCCCTATGCCTATATAGAAAAAAATATTTTTTTATTTCAACTCCAATCAGAAGCAATTCATTATTCAACCGAGCATCCGGGAATGGAGGGAAATACATTCTCTTGGTACATAAGCTACTTATGGGAAAATTTAAATTTCCTTTTTCCTTTTGCAATTCTTCAAATTTTTATCGGTTTATACCGTAAAAATAAAGAGACCATTCTTCTTTCTGCATTTGTTATTCTCTATTTGGGATTTGTTTCGACTTTTACAGTTCGAAATGATAGAACAATCCTTCCGATCATTCCTAACTTATTACTACTGTCTTTTCTCTTTTTTCGCACAGCCTTTCAATGGATCCAAAGTCGTTCTACTAAATTCTCCTCAGCTTCCAAGTGGATATCTTTACTTCCTTTAGGATTTATTTTACCTCTTGTTATCAGTTCCGTTACCATCGATATGAATTTATATAGCCCAAAAGCAAGGAACGAAGCCAGAGTTTGGATTGAAGCGGAGATTCCGAAGAACTCTAAAATTGCTTTAGAAAATTATTCGCCTTTCGTAGATCCGACAAGCTACAAAGTATCAGCCTTTGGAAATCTTTCAGAAAATACTTTTGATTGGTATATAAAAAATGAATTCGATTTTTTAGTTCTAAGCACCGCTTCATTCGAAAGGTATTATAAAAATCCGAGTAAGTATCCCGATAAAATTAAAAGATATGATGAGATATTTAAATCTTTCACCTTAATTAAAAATTTTTCCGACAAAAAAGAAGAAATTAGAATTTATCAAAATAAAAAATAAAGTGAGCGTATATTAGAAAAAATATTAATTCATTTGTTAAATTCTTAATACGGAACGTTAACTCAATCGTAGCGCTCTATTCTCGAATCGCTCAAATCAAAAAGAACCGACTCCGGAAACCAAGCGCTTGTATAACTTTTGCCTTTGTAATAACAGCCTCCACCCCAATCTAATGGGATATCTGCATAATACCAGGTTTCGGATTTTCCTTTGGGATCCTTGGCTCCTTGAGCTTTAGCAAGAAGTACTAGCTTTGATCTTTCCGGAAATCTATCCGTTTGGATCCTTTTTTCATCTTCACTGGTATTACAAATTATAGAAGGAAACTCATAACCCGGACCGATTCGTGCAGGACTTGATTTGGATAAGTATTTCGATTTTCCTGGAATGGTTTTAACCGAAACTCCTTCGATCTTTCTATCCGTAGATTCAGGAAGAAGAAATCCTCCAAAATAGCTCGCATCATTGGAGCAGTATAATTTTGCAGAATAACGGAAGGAATATTTTGTGGGGACAATGCTGCAAGTTCTATTAGCTTGGAAATTATATGGTTTACAAGGTTCTTCTTCGGAAGCTTGCATAATAATCTTGTTTGATTCTATCTTATAAGTTCCGGAGTATCCTCCGCATCCGTCTCCATCGTAATTTTCAAAAAATGTAAAGTCTTCTCTGAATTCTAAATACCAACCGAAAGTCCTGTTTTCAGGTCCCCAATAAATTCCGAGTAGATTTGATTGTTTTGTTTCGAAATGGGCCTTTGCGGATATGAGATTTGGAGAGATCGCAAATAGGAGTAGTAATATAAAACAGATCTTTCTCATCAAAATTATAATTATTAAGCCTGGCTTGAACGTCCAGGCCTAATAATTTGTAAACGTTTAATACTAAGGAAGCAACTTAGTCGGTATATCCTTCTTATTGATCTCCTTTCTCTGAGTTTTATTCTGTCCGTGTCTATATTCCGAAATAGCTTGATAAACGGATTTTCTAACTCGATTAATCCCGCCTAGAGGTTTATGCTCTTGAAGAGAATGCCAAGGAGTGTATGATACATTTTCACAAAGAGAATCCATCTTTTCATTCGTAAACTCCTGCTTGGGGATCAGAATGTCCGCTACGGGATAAAATGGAGAAATCTCTTCGTCCCAAACAATTGCTGGATCTTCTACAGGCATAGACTTAGGATCTTTTTGGACCTGAACCATAAAAGTAAAACAAGCAGAAGATTCCTTCAGTTGTTTACTCATTGTGTCTCTCAAATAATTTTCGGCAGGACTATCAGAGATTTCAGATTTAGTTTCAGAGCAGGGTTTTACGGAATATTTAACCGCCTTTCCTTCTCCAAAAGCATACGGGGTTGTAGACCAATAACGAATTTCTAATGGACTGGTAATTTTTTTACCTCTGATCGCTCTTACTTTAGAAAGGCCGCCCAGTTTCCAAGCAAACGGATTCCAACCGAAAAAGTATGAACCTGGTTTACCTGCAAACGCAGCCTCAAATAAAGCCAAGTATTCATCAGGTGCACCTACAGGAAGAACGGGATGATTGATCAGTAAAAAATCCTGAGTTGTTTCTTTCGCTTCTTCAGCTAGGATCTTTTTTCCTTGGATGTCAAAAAGTTTGATCCCGATCCCTCGAATATCCCCTTCCAGATCTGCTTTCGGCTTTTGAGATCCATTCGAGAAACGGATTAAACTTTGGTAAGATTTTCCAGGCTGGAAGACTCCCAATGTAAACTGTGGGTCTAAATCTTTTTTTACAGTAAAGGTTGCGGCCACACAACCGTGATGTTTTGGATGTGCGTCCCTTCTTACTAGAGCTCCATCCTTATAGGATTCCTTAAGAGAAGTTAGAGTTAGTTCCAAAGTTCGTTTAGCAATAGATTCTTCCTCGGGAAAAGTGTATTCTTTCCCTAATTCTGCGGAATCCGGAATTTTCACGTATGGCCCTCCGCAGGAAAGCAAAAGTATTATGAAGAAGAGAAGTAAGGTAGAAAGTTTTTGTCCCATGACCTGATTCTTTCCCGAGAAATTCTTTTGTCCATATAAAAGAAGCAGGGAATCTTATCTTAGTAGGCATGAAGAAATAAAAAAGGGACTCTCTCGAGAGTCCCTTCATCAAACCTGTCCGCGGTCTCATGCAACCGCGAACTATAAGTTAAAAGATTCTTACCAGCGATAGTGGCTGAATGCTTTGTTAGCATCTGCCATTTTGCGGATATCTTCTTTCTTCTTGATTGCTGCTCCGGTGCCTTTTTGAGCCTCGATAAATTCTGCAGCAAGTTTGTTAGCCATACCTTTTTCGTTTCTGTCCCTGGAATAACGGATCAACCATCTGATTCCAAGAGCTAAACGTCTTTCCGGGCGAACTTCGATCGGAACTTGGTAAGTCACACCACCCACGCGACGGGATTTTACTTCCACTTGTGGTTTAACGTTTTCTAATGCTTCTTTAAAAGTAACGTAAGGATCGTTTCCGGTCTTTTTTTGGATCAGATCCAGAGCGTCATAAAACAAAGATTCTGCTACGGATTTCTTTCCGTCCAACATCAAGCAGTTAATAAACTTCGCGATGTTTGCATCTCCATAAACCGAATCCGGTTGGATTTTGCGTGGTTCTACTTTTCCTCTTCTTCTAGACATTCCTAACTCCCTTACGCCTTAGGTTTTTTCGTTCCATATTTAGAACGACTCTTACGACGTTTATCGATACCAAGAGTATCCAAGGTACCACGGATAATATGATAACGAACCCCTGGAAGGTCTTTGACCCTTCCCCCGCGAATCAGAACAACGTTGTGCTCTTGCAGGTTATGTCCCTCACCGGGAATATAAGCGGTCACTTCGATACCGGTTGTTAAACGAACCCTTGCAACTTTTCTCAAAGCTGAGTTCGGTTTTTTTGGTGTGAAGGTAGTCACCTTCGTGCACACTCCCCGGCGTTGCGGGCTACTTTTTAATGCAGGAGATTTAGATTTGTTAACCTGTTTCTTCCTGCCGTGACGTATAAGTTGGCTAATTGTAGGCATGAGTTTCTTCTTTTTAGCAGGCCGGTGACCTATTTTACCAGTTCTACCGACCCTGCTCTATTGTAAAGCTTTCCTTTAATTCTCGTTGTCTTCCGGTATGGCCATCGGAATTTCTTCCTCTTCCACTTCCAGAGGACGATCTAGATCCCCGTAAGTTTCTTTGAACACCGCGACGTCGCGATATTTTCTCATTCCGGTTCCCGCAGGGATCATGTGACCGATAATAACGTTCTCTTTAAGTCCCGCTAAGTTATCAGTTTTTCCTTTGATTGCAGCGTCAGTTAACACCTTAGTTGTTTCCTGGAAGGAAGCAGCCGAGAAGAACGACTCAGTATTCAAAGATGCTTTCGTTAAACCTAATAGAATCGGAACACACTGAGCAGGAGATCCTCCTTCAGCTATCACTCTCTTGTTTTCTTCCAAGAAGGCGAAACGATCTACTTGTTGTTGGTTAACAAAAGATGTATCTCCGGAATCGGTAATTAAAACCTTACGCATCATCTGGCGAACAACTACTTCGATATGCTTATCGTTGATATGCACCCCTTGTAGTCTGTAAACCTCTTGAACCTCTTGCACAAGATACACTTGGAGTGCAGTAACACCTTTTACTCTCAAGATATCGTGTGGATCCAGGTTTCCATCGTCCATTTGATCTCCGCGTTTAACGAAGTCTCCGTGACGAACACGTAATTGTTTTCCGATCGGAATGGTTACTTTTACTTTATCCAGCTCTTCGTTATCAGGAACGATATAGAGAACTCGTTTTTCTTTTACGATCTCTCCGTTATCTTCAATCTTTCCATCAGTTTCTGCAAGAGTGGTTGCGTCTTTAGGACGACGAGCTTCGAAAAGTTCGTCTACCCTTGGAAGACCACCGGTAATATCCCGGGTTTTTTCTGCAACAGTTGGGATTTTGAAGAGGATATCTCCTGCTTTCACTTTGTCTCCGTTTTGGACGGAGATGATCGCATCCACTGGAACCAGATATTCTTCTTTGCTTCCGCCAGAAGATACCACGATCCTTGGGATCAATTTTTCCCTACGTTGTTCGATGACTTTATAATTAACGTTAGATGTCTTAACGTCCTCGTCCCTACGAACGTTCTTACCGACTTCCAGATCCACCCATGCGGCAGTTCCTTCAATTTCGGTAACACCAATCTCGTTGAACGGGTCGAATTCTCCCAATGCTTGGTTAGGTTCGGTGATCTGTGCAACTTTTACGTTCAGAGTAGTAGAAGTTTTTACAGGAACAACCGCTTCTTCTCCCAGAATTCTGAAGAGTCCGTCTGCGATTTTTACTGTTCCTGGTGCGTCTGAAGTTACGTTCTCACCGGAAGCAAGAGTTGCAACCAACTCTCCTTTATCCACTTTCTGACCGTTCTCAACTCTAAGGTTGGTTAAGTCGGAAGAATTAAACTGTTGGATCAATCTTTGAACTACAATCGATCCACGACGAGAGAAGATCAAACCTCTATCATTCGTCTGTAAAGTTCTACCGTTGATCGCGTTAACGACTGCGCGGTATCCGACTTTGTGTTCCTTCTCTTGTACTTTTGCGGAAGCGGCACCACCGATGTGGAATGTTCTCATCGTCAACTGGGTTCCAGGTTGTCCGATGGACTGAGCCGCGATGGTTCCGACTGCTTCTCCAATCTCAGCTGGAGTCAGACGAGCCATATCCATTCCGTAACATTTAATACAGATTCCCCAACGAGCTTCGCAAGTTAAAGGAGAACGAACCTTGATCTTTTCGTAACCAAGATTTTCAAGCTTCTGCCCTACTTCTCTAGTGATCAAAGATCCTTTAGGATAAACTACACTTTCGGAAACAGGGTCAACGATGTCTTCTGAAGTATAACGTCCGAATACACGGTCGCTAAGTGAAACGATTACGTTCTCACCTTCTTTTACAGTTCCGAGGGTAATACATTCTTCGGTTCCGCAATCATCTTCAGCGACGATCACGTCTTGAGAAATATCTACCAAACGACGAGTCAAGTAACCTGCGTCCGCAGTTTTTAACGCGGTATCCGCAAGACCTTTACGAGCACCGTGAGTAGAGATGAAGAATTCAAGAACGCTCAATCCCTCGCGGAAGTTGGAACGAATTGCAAGTTCAATGATCTCTCCGGAAGGCTTCGCCATCAGACCGCGCATACCTGCCAACTGACGGATCTGTTGTTTAGATCCACGAGCGCCGGACGCAGCCATGATGAAGACCGGGTTATATCCACCCTTATCTTTTTCCAATTCCTTGAACATCGAGTCGGTGATGAGGTCATTGGTCTTAGTCCAGATCTCGATCACTTTTTTCTTACGTTCTTCGTTAGTGATAATACCTTTACGATATTCTCCGTCGGCTCTCTCTACTTCTTTGTTAGCGTCGCCAACAAGAGTAACTTTACCCGGAGACACTCTGATGTCTTCGATAGAGATAGTCGGGCTAAAGATAGTAGCATAACGATATCCTAATTTTTTAATATCGTCTAGCATCAGAACGGTTTGTGCCGGTCCGTATTTCTCATACACTTCTGCGATAATTCTGTTTGTCTCCTTATCGGAAAGCGCACGGTTTACATACGGATATCCTTCAGGAAGAACCGTGTTGAAGATCAAACGGCCCGGAGTAGTCTCCAGAATTTTACCTTGGTGTAGAACGGAAATTTTAGTTCTGTATTCGATCACTCCTCTATCGATTGCGTAAGTAACCTCGTCGAGGTTCGCGAAAGATTTAAGAGGAACTCCCGCCTCGGAAGGAACTTCCGAAGTAAGATAATAAATTCCGAGTACGATATCCTGAGTAGGTCCGCAGATCGGGTGACCGTTTGCAGGGTTCAAGATATTATGAGGAGAAAGCATGAGCATCCATACTTCCAACTGAGCCTTTGGAGTCAGTGGAACGTGGATCGCCATCTGGTCCCCGTCGAAGTCAGCGTTGAATGCGTGACATACAAGAGGGTGAAGTTTGATCGCTTTTCCTTCTACAAGGACTGGAAGGAATGCTTGGATCCCTAAACGGTGAAGAGTAGGAGCACGGTTTAACATTACCGGGTGCTCTTTCACTACTGTTTCCAGAACGTCGAAAACTTCTTTTTCTTCTGCTTCTACTTTCTTCTTAGCAGATTTGATGTTAGGAGCTAAGTCCAGATCCACCAAACGTTTCATTATGAAAGGTTTAAATAGTTCGAGAGCCATCTTCTTAGGAAGACCCATCTCGTGGTATTTCAGCTCAGGACCAACTACGATCACGGAACGACCGGAGTAATCCACACGTTTACCGAGTAAGTTCTGGCGGAAACGTCCTTGTTTTCCTTTCAGCATATCTGAAATGGATTTTAAAGGTCTGTTACCTTTACCTTTTACGGTACGTTTGCGGCGGCTATTATCGAATAACGCGTCAACCGCTTCTTGGAGCATACGTTTTTCGTTACGAACGATGATCTCAGGAGCTTTTAACGCAAGAAGGCGTTTTAGACGGTTGTTCCTGTTGATAACACGACGATATAGATCGTTCAAGTCGGAAGTAGCAAAACGTCCACCTTCTAACTGAACCATTGGACGAAGTTCAGGCGGAATGACCGGAACCACATCCAGAACCATCCATTCAGGACGGTTTCCTGAATCGCGGAAAGCTTCTAATACTTCCAAACGTTTCAGGATTCTTTTATCGGAGATCTTTTCTTTTTCTTGGATCTTTTGGCGAATGATACGTGCTTCTGCATCAACATCGATACGAGAAAGAAGTTCTTTGATCGCGTCCGCACCGATACCGGCAACAAACTTGTCGCCGTATTCGTCTAGGTAAGCGTGATATTCTTCTTCGTCGATTAACTCGCCGCGATTTCTTCCGGTATCAGCCGGATCGATGATCACATATTTTTCGAAATAAAGAACGCTCTTGAGCTGATTGATAGTCATGTCCAAGAGAAGTCCCATTCTGGAAGGAACGGAACGATAGTACCAGATATGAGAGACCGGCGCAGCTAGTTCGATATGACCCATACGCTCACGACGAACTTTGGAGTGAGTTACCTCAACACCACACTTATCGCAAACTACACCCTTGTAACGGATGGACTTGAACTTTCCGCAGTAACATTCCCAGTCCTTAGTAGTTCCGAAAATTTTCTCGCAGAAAAGACCGTCTCTCTCGGGCTTTAAAGTACGGTAGTTGATTGTCTCAGGCTTCTTTACTTCTCCGTAAGACCATTCTTTGATCCTTTCCGGAGACGCTAATCTGATTGTTATTGATTCAAAATCGTTATTGGATCTCATGCTACCTTTCTTCCCTTAGGCGTTCTCGATCGTTTCGAACTTAATCTTCTTCTTGCTCTTGGAATATTCGTCTTCGTAGTCGGAGATATCAACGCTGTTACCTTCCGAGTCGGTGATGACGATATCCAATGCAAGACCCCTGAGTTCCTGTACCAATACGTTGAAGGATTCCGGAATTCCAGGTTTAATGGAATGGATACCTTTAACGATAGCTTCGTAGATTCTTGCTCTTCCGAGCATATCGTCCGACTTGATGGTAAGAAGTTCCTGAAGAGTATGAGATGCGCCATAAGCTTCGAGAGCCCAGACCTCCATCTCTCCCAAACGCTGACCACCGAACTGAGCCTTTCCTCCAAGTGGTTGTTGAGTAACCAAAGAGTAAGGTCCGGTAGAACGAGCGTGGATCTTATCGTCCACCAAGTGAGCGAGTTTCAACATGTAGATGTAACCGCAGAATACCTCATTCATGAAAGGCAAACCGGTACGTCCGTCGTATAATTTGAATTTAGAGCTAAGAGGAAGATTTGCTTCTTTGCAATACTTCTCTACATCTGCTTCAGTAGCTCCGTCGAAAACTGGAGTTTCGAAATTGATACCCAGTTTGCTTGCAGCAAGTCCGAGTTGAGTTTCGAAAATCTGCCCGAGGTTCATACGAGAAGGAACACCTAACGGGTTTAGAACGATATCCATTGGAGTACCGTCTTCCATGTAAGGCATGTCTTCTTCCGCCATGATACGCGCAACGACACCCTTGTTACCGTGGCGTCCTGCCATTTTATCTCCGACCAGAAGTTTACGTTTACGAGCTACGAAAACTTTCACCATTTCTTCTACGCCGGCAGGAAGTTCATCTCCCTTCTCGCGTGAGAAACGTTTGATATCGATTACAGTTCCCTCGAAACCGTTCGGCATACGAAGAGAAGAGTCTCTTACTTCCTTCGCTTTTTCTCCGAAGATGGAGTGAAGAAGTTTGTATTCAGGAGTTAGATCAGTTTCTCCTTTAGGAGTCACCATACCTACCAAGATGTCTCCCGGTTTTACTTCTGCACCGACACGGATCACACCGGTTTCATCTAGATCACGGAAAGCTTTGTCCGAAAGATTCGGAATATCTCTTGTGATCTGTTCTTGTCCAAGTTTGGTTTCTCTTGCTTGGATCTCGAACTCTTCGATGTGGATAGAAGAGAAAATATCGTCTTTTACAACTTTTTCGGAAATTAAGATCGCATCCTCGAAGTTGTAACCTTCCCAAGGCATGAACGCCACAAGAACGTTACGTCCTAGTGCAAGAGTTCCATTGTCTACCGCTGGACCGTCCGCAAGAACAGTTCCCTTCTGTAGAATGTTACCGTTATCATCCATTCTCTCGCCGGACACGATCTGACCTGCGATAGTAGTTCCTCTGCGAACTTCTTCGCCGTTAGAAACGATCGGTTGGTATTGTTTGTTTCCGGAGATTAGATTGTATTCGCGAACGTTTCCGTTGTCTGCGGTTACTTCTATCTTCTCTTTTCCGACTTTAGTAACTTTACCGTCGATCTCTGAGTGAACCACTCCTACTACAGGAGTTTGGTTGAAACAAGTACCTTGGTTGGTTTTCTTAAATTTAGTTAGATCGTAAGTGTCGGATTCTTTTCCGCCCTTGCGTTCGATCACCACCTTCTCCGCATCAACGTATGTAACCACACCGTCTTGTTTAGAGATGATACAAATACGAGAATCGTAAGCAGCGCGAGTTTCCATTCCAGTTCCAACGAAAGGAGCCTCTTGGCGAAGAAGAGGAACCGCCTGACGTTGCATGTTAGAGCCCATGAGCGCACGGTTCGCGTCATCATGCTCTAAGAATGGGATCAGCGCAGTAGAAACGGATACCACTTGCATTGGAGCTAAGTCCATGTATTGGATCTCGTTCGGGTTGCGGAAAGGGTAATCAGATCTGTGACGAGTAGAGATAAGTTTATTTTTAAACTCTCCCTTTTCATCTACAGGAGAAGAAGATACCGCGATAGAATGATATTCTTCCTTATCTGCGGTTAAGTATTCTATGTTATTGGATACTTTGCTGTTTTTTACTACTCTGTAAGGAGTTTCCAAGAATCCGTAATCGTTCACTCTCGCATAAGAAGACATGGAGAGAATAAGACCAATGTTTGGACCTTCAGGAGTTTCAATCGGACACATACGGCCGTAGTGGCTATAGTGAACGTCACGCACTTCGAATCCTGCTCTATCTCTGGAAAGACCCCCAGGTCCTAAAGCGTTCAAACGACGTTTGTGAGTGAGCTCTGCCAGAGGGTTTGTCTGATCCATAAACTGGGACAATTGGCTGGATCCGAAGAACTCATTGATAACTGCAGTGATCGGCTTGATTGAGATCAGAAGTTGTGGTGTTTGAGTTCCAACTTCTTGAACAGTCATTCTTTCTTTGATCACTCTTTCTACACGAGTGAAACCAACTTTAAGTTGGTTTGAGATCAACTCACCGACAGAACGAATACGACGGTTTCCTAAGTGGTCAATATCATCCGGATAGTAGTTCTCTGTCTCGGAGATCAAGTTAAGAAGGTAACGTACAGTCTCGATGATATCAGCAGGACGAAGAACTCTTTCTGTCGCGCTTGTGAATTCTTTTGGATTATTGAATTCAAATTTGCTATTGATCTTATAACGACCTACGTCGCCCAAATCAAAAGATTTAGGAGAGAAGAATAGACGATTCAATTCCGCTTCCGCGTTCTCGATCGTAGAAGGTTCACCTTGTCTCATGATGCCATGGAATTTTAGAACTGCGTCTTCGTAATCGTTGACTCCGTCTTTTTCCAAACAGTTTACTAAAACAGGATTATCCTTATCTTTAGGATATTCTACGAGTTCAACTTCCTTCACCTTCATCTCTTTTAAGATGGAAATGTTGTCTTCGTTGATTTTGGAACCGGCATCGAGCATTACCTCTCCGGTTTCCATGTTGATCACATCCGCGATCACTCTGCGTCCGATCAGACGTTTAAGTTCTTTCGTGGAAGCTCCTCCGATCTTTGCTTTGGAGGATTTATAAAATAAACGTAATATTTCTTCGTTTGTTCCGTGTCCTAAAGACTTAACAAGAAGAGTTGCAGGGAATTTTTTCTTACGGTCGATCTTTGCGACCAGAATTCCCTTATTGTCCATTTCGAATTCCAACCAGGATCCGCGATAAGGGATCACTCTGGCGGAGTAGGTATCTCTTTCTTCATCATAAGAGAAGAAGATACCAGGAGAACGGTGGAGCTGAGAAACTACAACACGCTCAGCTCCGTTGATGATAAAAGTTCCCTGCTCTGTCATTACAGGAAGATCGCCCATATAGACGACCTGCTCGCGGATCTCTCCGGTTTCTTTGATAATGAGTCGAATGACCGCTTTTAAAGGAAGAGCGAAAGTAGCATCTGTGTCCTTACATTCTTGAGGAGATTTTTTAGCATCTCCTAAAACATAGTGACTGTATTCCATCACCATATCGTTGTTTGGACTTTCGATAGGGAAGGTTTCTCTAAAAACCGCTTCTAGTCCCTGATTTTTTCTTTTTGTGGGATCCTTAACTTCTGATTGAAGAAACCAATCGAAAGACTTCTTCTGAATCTGAATCAAGTTAGGAAGGTAATCCAAATTGGTGATCTTACCGAAGTTTACCCGTTTTCTTTCTACTTGACCGTACATTCGTGTGCTCCCTGGGATGATGGAAAATTATAACTGCGCGAAAAAATGCAATAAGGCAAGGAAGTACGCTGGCCTCCTTGCCTGAGTGAAAGGATTATAATCAGATATCGAGGAGACAAAGCCTCGGCTCCCTGATTAGACAGCCTTAAGTTCGATTTGAGCTCCGACAGCTTCTAATTTCTTTTTAATGTCGTCAGCTTCTGCTTTCGCAACGCCGTCTTTAACAGACTTTCCGCCAGCTTCTACTAGATCTTTTGCTTCTTTCAAGCCAAGACCAGTGATCTCGCGAACAACCTTGATAACTTCGATTTTTTTATCGCCGAAACCTTTCAATACAACGTTGAAAGAAGCAGGCTCTTCTGCTCCTGCCGCTGCTCCGCCACCTGCTGGTGCTGCAGCTGCTACTGCTACTGGAGCCGCTGCGGAAATTCCGAACTTCTCCTCCATTTTTTTAACTAGATCGGCTGCTTCCACAAGGGTAAGTTTTCCGAGTTGCTCTAATAACGCTTCAGTGGTAGACATTTGGTGCTCCTTTGATTCCGTTTGGTCCTTTAAACTACTTACTAACTAAATTGGTTCTTACTGATTGTTCTTCTCTGCGACTGCTTGGATAGCTCTTGCAAGACCTGCGATAATTTGGTTTAGACCAGAAGCGATGCTTCTTGCCGGACCATTGATACCGCCTGCGATCTGAGCCAAGAGTTGCTCTCTTGACGGAAGACCTGCGATTGCTTCCACATCTTCCGCGTTCAGAACGGATCCGTCTAAATATCCCGCTTTCAGAATAAGATTTTTATTCGTCTTAGCGTATTCTTTTAGGATCTTCGCTGCGTTTGGAAGATTTGCGTCCGAGAAAATCGCCGCTAGAGGTCCTTGGTATTCGGATCCAAAGGCGATGTTCTTATCCTTATGCTTCTCGGATTCTTTAAGTGCGAGTAGAAAGAGATTGTTCTTGATCACTTTCATCTCGGAACCTTCTTTACGAAGTTTCGCGCGAAGATTAGTGATATCTTCTACTGTGAGTCCGCTGTAGCTGGCTAGGATAAAGTCGCTACGTTTTTCTAATCTGCCTTTTAATTCGGCAACTGCTTCAATTTTTTCCTGGCTGGGCATTGTTCCTACTCCCGTCTACTACATCCTTAAATGGATGTGTTGACCAGTTCCTTAACGTCTACTTTCACACCGGCACCCATAGTTGGGGAAACGGAGAAAGTTTTCAGATAATCACCCTTTGCATCCGAAGGTTTATCCCGGAGAAGAGTTTGAACTACTGTACGAATGTTTTCTACTAGTTTGGTGTGATCAAAACTGACTTTACCAACACCTAGGTGAACGACTCCGCCTTTGTCTGGACGATATTCGATACGTCCTGATTTCAGTTCGCCAACTGCTTTCGCAACATCGTTAGTCACTGTTCCAGCCTTAGGCTTAGGCATTAAACCTTTACGTCCTAAGATCGGCCCAAGCTTACCTACTTCCTTCATCATATCAGGAGTAGCAACGCAAGCGTCGAAGTCGGTCCAACCGCCGGCAACTTTCTCGATCAGGTCCATATCGCCCACGAATTCCGCACCTGCGTTTTTCGCGTCGTTTTGTTTGTCTCCTTTACAGAAAACAAGAACCCGAACCAGCTTACCGGTTCCGTGAGGAAGAGAAATAGTTCCCCTCACGTTTTGGAGAGATTTATAATTTACTTTCGTAGCGATTTCTATCGTTCCATCGAATTTAGAATAAGAAGAAGCTTGAGCTAATTCTACAGCTTTATCGATCGGATAAACTTTAGTTGCGTCGACTTTCTCTTTAGCCGCGCGATATTTTTTTCCGCGTTTCATGAATTAACCCTCTACCGTAACGCCCATGGAACGACAAGTTCCGGCGATAATTTGAACAGCTGCGTCCAGATCATTCGCGTTTAGGTCTTCCATTTTGGTTTTAGCAATTTCTTCTAATTGCTTACGAGTGATCTTCCCAACCTTAGTGGTGTGAGGAGTTGCGGAACCAGACTCTAATCCGATTGCCTTCTTAACAAGAAGAGCTGCCGGAGGAGACTTGGTAATGAATGTAAAACTCCTGTCGGAGAATACTGTGATTACAACGGGGAGCTTATAACCCATTTGGTTTTTAGATCTCTCGTTGAACTGCTTGCAGAACTCCATGATGTTCAATCCGGCCTGACCGAGTGCCGGTCCGACTGGAGGAGCAGGGTTGGCCTTACCGGCTTCAACCTGGAGCTTAATCTGCTTTACTACTTTTTTTGCTGCCATTGGCGAAACACCTTATTTGTTTCTCCCGGTTCTCCCACCGGTCAGGGTTCGGTTTTGACCTGTAGATAATCTAATTCCACAGGGGTAGAGCGTCCGAAAATCTCCACCTTCACTCTGAGCCTTCCTTTGTCCGGGAAGATCTCGTCTACGACTCCAGTAAAATTCGCGAAAGGGCCATCGATAATCTTCAGGCTATCTCCCACTTTAAACAACAATCTAGGAGTAACTGGCTCCTCTGATTGGAACTCTCCGGTTTCCGCGAAAAGATTTTTCACTTCGTCTACGGAAAGAGGTTCAGGTCCTCCATCTTTTGATCCTACAAAAGTAGAAACAGAAGGAAGACTTTGGATCATGAAACGAAGGTCTTCGTCCATATCCATTTCAACAAGAACATAGCCCGGCATAAGTTTCTTCTTAGTGACCTTCTTTTTGCCGTTCTTCATCTCGGCGACTTCCATGGTAGGAATACGCACTTGAGAAATCTTCTCCTCCAGCTTGCGCTGTTGGATCAGCTTTTCCAGATTTTTCTGGACCTTATTCTCGTGACCGGAATAAGTCTGTAACGCATACCATTTCAAATCAGCCATCATAATCACATTTTATCCTAAGTTCTTACAGATTCCAGAATCCGGTAAGAAGCTTCACAATCGCAGTATCCGAAAAGAATAGAAAGGCAGAGAAAAATAACACCGTGACTAGAACAACGATGGTGGACTGCATCACCTCTTGTCTATTCGGCCATTGAACTTTTTTCAGTTCTTCTCTACATTCTTGTACAAATGCGCCAAACTTCACTATATAAATCCTTCCTAAACTCAAAGAACCTGCGGAAAAACTCCAGGTCTGGAGAGAATCGAACTCCCACCAAGGACTTTGGAGATCCTTGTTCTACCATTAAACTACAGACCTATTCGAACTTAGCCCTCTACCAGGCTTGAACTGGTGACCCCTTCCTTACCATGGAAGTGCTCTACCACTGAGCTAAGAGGGCATGTCTATCTACCCGCTCCCAGAGAGGAGCTAGAAATACACAGTATTTTTACCCAGGGTCCCTGGTCAAGGTTTTAGCAGCTATTCCCTAGTTGCTGGCATTATTTATGCAAGGAAGAAGGATTTTTGGATCTTCAGCTTCATGCGCAGCTCGACTTCAGTGTGATATGCGGGCATTATGTGACATAAGTAAATCACTCATTAGGGAAGAAGGTTACGTACTTTCGAAATTTTCTCTGCTAAGCACCATGCGGAATCACTTTTCCGCCTCCGAAACGATTTTCCGCTCCCATTCTCTTGACATATGGCATTTTTCACCATATATTACCATATATGATAGCTGTCAAAACCACTCTATATATTCCAGACGAGCTGATTTCCAGCGCCCAAGACTATACCGGAATCCTAGAAAAGACACGTCTCGTGCAAGAGGGATTGCGTGCATTGATTCGGGAAAAATCCGCAGAAAGAATGGCTCTCTTAGGTGGAAGCGATCCAAAAGCAGAAGGCCCTACCCGCAAAAAAATTTCTAAATGACGGCGGTGCTTGTAGATACTTCTGTTTGGATCAATCATCTACGAAAAGCGGATCCGAAACTTACGGAACTTCTCCGCCTAGGTTTGGTCAGACGTCATCCTATGGTAGAGGGAGAACTCAGCCTGGGAAATTTTAAGAATAAGAACTTTTTTCTAACTGAGTACGCCCAATTAAAAGAAGTTCCGATCGCAAACCATAAAGAAGCCATGATCTTTTCGGAAAGAAATTCCCTGGCGGGACTCGGAATCGGTTGGATTGACGCACATTTGCTTGCAAGTTGTGTCTTAGGAAGTGCAAAATTATATTCTGCAGACTTGTCTTTAGTAAAGGCTGCGGAGAAGGTTGGCATCGCGGAAATTACAACATGAACGAGTTCGGGATCCAATCTTATACTTCTTTATTTTTAGTCTTTTCGATCGGACTCGCATTTTTATTTTCTTTAGGGGAAATATTCTCTTCTCCCAGAGGAGAAAAACAAAACTTACTGGCCTTTATTTTTTTCTTAGTAGGGATCTTTCTATCTCATGCATTCTTGCTAACATGTAAGATGATCATTCACTTCCCAGGTTTGTATCTAACACATCTTCCTGTTTCCGGACTGATGGGACCTTTTATAGAACGTTATCTTCTTCTTGCGATGGGAAACACCCCGGAGTCTAAAAAAATATTTTATCTGAAGATGATTCCCGCACTCGCGATATTTATTTGGATGGCGCCCTTCTATTTTTCAGGAGGCCCGGAAAAGATCGAATTACTCAAAAGCCTACAAACCACCGGTCTTCCTTTATTCTTAAAAATTCCGGTATTAAGCACAATGGGAGTCATGTTCGCGTTCCTGTTTTCCACATTCTTCCGTTTGTTTTGGGGTTTTAGATTCTCAGTCATATACAAGGACCCGAGAATGCTTACGATCTTTGCAGTAAGCGTTAGCATTCTAATCATTTTATTATACGGATCTATATCCGTATTTTTAGGATCTATCAGAGGTTTAGAAGGTGTAGGTTCTTTAATCGGGATCTTCTTATGTTCTTTGTACATTCTGCGCCAAGGATTCCCCGAATTTTTCTTAGAAGTACAAAGAGTGGTAGAAGAAGAAAAAAAATATAGGGCCTCTCAACTTGGCGGACTAGATCTTGAAGATATCAAACAAAACTTAGAAGACTTATTTCAAAGGGAGAAGGTATTCTTAAAGGAAGATCTGACTCTCGGATTTTTAGCAGGCAAATTAGAGATTAGTACCCATCAACTTTCGGAATATCTGAACAATGAAATTGGAAAAAATTTCTTTCAATTACTGAATGAATACAGGGTAGAAGAGGCCAAAAAGAAAATAGAATCAGATCCTCAGGAAGTTTTATTGTCCATCGCCTACTCTTCAGGATTTGGCTCTAAATCCGCTTTTAACGAGGTTTTCCGAAAGGAGACCGGATTTACACCCTCCGAATACAGAAACAAGATCCGCAAAAATAAGTCCAAGTAGTCCGTTTCGATCGATCCGGACGTATATTTTATTCCGCTCCGATCGGGGAGGACGATTTCTTTTTGGATCCATCGTAAACTGAATACAGAGATCGGAGGAAAAATGGCAATCAACGCTTGTGATTTCGGTTGGGAATGCGTTCGGAATTTCGGACTATTCCAACTATCAATGAACTTTATCAGATACTACCCTTTGGCAGGGCTTGCATTCTTCATATTCTGGGTTTGGAAAAAAGGATACTTTGAAAAGTACAGGATCCAGAAAAGTTTTCCAAAATGGGAAAAGGTAGTATACGAGATCAAACAATCTGCCGTGACAATGGTAATGTTCAGCTTGGTTGCAGTCGTTTCTTTCAGCTTACAAAAATTGGGATATCTTCCAAGAGCGCTCTACTTTGATATCTCCGAAAGAGGTTGGGCTTACGCGATCTTAAGTTATATCTTGATTACAGTTTGGCATGAGACCTGGTTTTATTGGGCTCATAGGTTAATGCATCACAAAAAAGTTTACACATTCGTACATGCAATCCATCATAAATCCGTAAACCCTTCTCCTTTAGCTGCTTACAATTTCCATTGGGCGGAAGCATTTTTGGAAGCGATCTACGTAGTACCATTCATAAGTTTGGTCCCAATCCATTTCGGAGTGTTTATATTCCATACATTCTATGCGATGGTGATGAATATCTGGTGGCATCTAGGATATGAATTTTTCCCGAAAGGTTGGGCAAGTAATCCGATCACAAAATGGATCAATACTTCTACCCATCATAACCTTCATCACCAAAAGTTTCATGGGAATTATAGTCTCTATTTCAATTTCTGGGATAGGATCATGGGAACAAATTTCCCGAATTACGAGACCTATTTCGACGAGGTAGCAGCGAAGAAAGAAGATTACGAAAAAAATCCTATAACCTCCGAGATAGGATTCGCAAAGTAGATCTATTTTATTAATAGCTCAAACTGGAAACCGAGATAACTCGGTTTCCTTTTTTGTAACTGGGATTTAGAATATAATTCCAGATCCTCCATGACCACCTCCACCGTGACCTCCTCCACCACCACCGTCACCGCCAGAACTACCGCCACCACCTCCTCCTCCGGATGATCCTCCCCTGGAAGTACTGCTTGTTCTTCCGGAGGATGAAGTTACAGTATGACAGTCCGATTTACAGTCGTCGCAGACAACCTTACAAATGAATCCAATTCCAAGAGAATTTTCATTGTTCGCAACCAACAGACAGATGGAAAAGTTCTTATCACAATCTCTTACGCAACGATCATCATTCATGCAAGATTCTATAAATAGAAGAACAAGAACTATCTGAAATGCCGATTTCATCTTTTTGGACCGATCTCATGAGAAGCCAGCAATTCTTTGATCTGGATAGATTCTTCTAAACTTGCTTCCGAAAATGCAGTGTGACCTTGTTTACTTTTGATATGTACATTCGCACCATTCTTCAAAAGAAGTTTAACTATATCCAGATTCCGGTTGTAAACAGCCATCATAAGAGCCGTATGGCCGTCCCTAGTTTTGGCGTTAATGTCCGCACCGTTCCGAACTAAAAATTCTGCGATCTCTACTTCTCCTTCTCTCGCTGCTATCATCAAAGGAGTAAAATTTCTAGTAAAAGGATCTCTCGTATCCACAGAATAGCCGGCTCTCAAACAATTTTGTAAACCGAATAGATCTCCCTTATAAACAAAGTCGGAAGGATAAGGACTCCCACCACCACCTCCTCCTGCGTATTGAGTAGAAATGCAACTCATCAGAAAAATTCCCAAAACGAGCAAGGCGCTCCTTACGTAAAAAGGAAGAACTGTAAACTTGGAAGTGAAAAGATTCATAAAAATCCCTCTTAAACAAGAGGACCAGGTTCGAAGAAGAATGTTCCCGATTCGTGAAATTTTTGTGAAATTGGAAATATTTTATTTACAAGAGGTTCAATTAAGAGGAGGAGAATCAGGCATGAAGATAAGGATACGTCCGTCTTCCTCCATCTTTACGTTGGAGAGAGACAAAGCTTTTTTAAATTCCGAAAAACAGAACTCGAATTGGGAAGATTCATCCCTGTCCAGTAGTAAGACCTTCCCTTGGTGAACTTGAATCCCTCCGAAGAGTAATTTTCCACCAGTAACATAAATATAATTTTTAGAATTTGTTTTAGGAGAGGGAATATCTTGTTCCGCAATGAACTCGATATCTAACGCATTTTCGTCCAATTTAAGGTCTTTGATCTTACCTTCCACTTCCGGATCGGGAAAAACAGAAAAAGGTTCAAAGAACACCTTGTTTCCTATAAAGACAAGACCCTTCCCCTTAGGAAAGCGGACCAAATCCTCAATAGATACACCTACAGTATTTAAAAGTTCCTTTGTATAAGGATTTAATAATGCTCGAACGGACTCATTCTCCAGCAAGATTCTACCGGACTCCTGATCGATCTTAACGGTGGCAATGCCTTCGAAGGAGACCCAAACAACAAATTTGACCTCCCCAGCAATTTTAAGTTTCCAGGCACCGTTATGAAAAATCGGGCGAAGTTTAATTTTACGAAGAGTAGATCCTGGAAAAGAGAACAATCTTCCGTTAATCAGCTTTTCCAGACTTTCAAAAGAGATATGGATATTTCCGTTAAGGATCTTAAGAGTAAAAAGTTCCGGCCGATCAAAAGGTAGAATTTCTCCGTTTTTAGCGATGGCCTCCAAAGAGAGACGATCCGCTTCCACGAAAATATCCTTCTGCCAATAAAATCGAACGTTTTTGAGAATTAGGCGAGGCCTGGCGAAATAATTAAATTCAGTGACGCTTTCCGTTTCGGATCCAATATCCGAAAAAGATATCTCCATATTTTCTAAACCAAGTCTTCCCACCCAGAATGAAAGGAAAGCAGTTAAGATCAGAAAGATACCGTAAATCCAAGGACGTAAAATTCGATTCGGTTTCATTTAGCTTTTTGCCTAAAGGCAATTGGAATTTTTTAGAAGAACCGTTGTTCTTGGCTATTCTTTTCTAAGAAAGATAGATTGTTGGAAGACCAACGGATCTAAAAGAAATATTATTTGGACTTTTTCTTGGTAGAACTTGCGGCTTTTAAAGACTTCTTTTTGGATTTGAGTACTGCTTTATCATCAAACTTAAAGAAGAAGTCCACAGGTTTCTTATAAAGTTTTGCCAAATTCCAGAATTCAATAACGTCTATCCTTCTGTCTCCCGCCTCGACTTTTGAAATGAAAGATTGCGGTGTTTTAAGCGCCTCGGCAACATCCACTTGTGTGAAACCTGCTTCTTCCCGGGCCTTCTTTAGCAACTTTTGGAAAATCTTATATTCTTCGGTGTAGATTGTTTTAGCCAAGCAAAGCTAATTCTACTTCCCATTTCAGAATATGCCAAATTGGGATATTAGGAAGAAGTCTTTTTAACTGATTTTTATCAATATGAAAACTCCTTCCCTATTCGAATTTCTGAAAAAGGGCTTCACCTCGCTCCTCAAAATTTTTCTTTTGAATTCGACTTGAAAGACTTTTACGAGCCATATTCCATCTTATCTATGCAAGAACCGTTCAATATCGGATTACTTATCTTTCCAGATCTAACTCCACTGGACTTTGTAGGTCCTTATGAAGTATTTTCCAGAATGAAAAATTCCAAAGTTCATATTATTGCAGAAACGAAAGATCCAGTCCCTTCCGAAAGAGGACTTTTCATTCTTCCGGACAGAAGCCTGGACGAAAACATAGATCTGGATTTGGTCTTAATTCCAGGAGGACTCGGAGTCAATCGACTTATGGAGAACGAAAAAGTTCTGAATTGGCTAAGAGAAAAATCGAAAACCTCTAAATACATTAGCTCCGTCTGCACAGGCTCTTTGGTTTTAGCTGCAGCGGGCTTATTGAATGGATACAAGGCAACCACACATTGGCTCTCTTTGGATGTGCTAAAACTTTTTCCCAAAATCGACGTGAAAGAAGATAGAGTAATGATCGATCGAGACAGAATTACTGGAGGCGGAGTTACAGCAGGGATCGATTTTGCACTCCGAGTTGTGGCAGAGATCCAAGGACAAAAAGCCGCAGAAGAAATCCAACTTATGATCGAATACAATCCTGAACCTCCTTTTTTAAGTGGGCATCCTAAAACCGCAAATCCAGATATAGTTTCAGAAACTAGATCCTCTAAGAAAAAGGCCCAAGATCTCAGAAAAGAAATCGCTGTAAGATCCATCGAAAGACTTTCCAAAACTTGAAACTCTTTCGAGAAATTATAATTTAACTATGATCGAGAAAATACCGGTCAAAGCTATGATTGCGCCTACCATCCATTTTGTCTGAGAAGCGATGAGTTTATGCATTTCTATTCGAAGTTCGGCAATTTCCGCTTTCACTTCAGCTCTGAAATCGGCCAGGTCTTTTTTATATTCAACGCGAAATGCGTTCAGTTCTTCCACAAGCCTCTTTTCAAATCTTTCGAAAATGAGTTCCATTACATTCTCCCTATTAGCCGCGAACGAATCGTCGATAAAATCCACAAATTCGCTCGCACCTTTTTCACCCAGAACTTCTTCCAGTTTTCGCGGTATTCTGCGAAACATAGGCGTTGCCATAATTATGCTCCTAACGGAGAAGCTTGCAATTCGAATTTCCCCGTTATGAGGCTCGGGTCCGGAATATTGATTTCCGCGCGTACTTTTTATTAGAAAATTTAATTCCGGAATCAACATTCCAGAAAAACTTTATAGAAATAGAATATAATAAAAAAGGAGTCCGAAGACTCCTTTCTGAAACTGAAATATATTTCCTTCTTACTTATTCGGTTGAGGAGTGTATCTCAAATAAGGCTTAATCTTCTTAAAACCTTTTGGGAATTTTTTCTCAGCATCTTCATCCGAAACAGAAGGAACTATGATCACATCCTCTCCATGCTTCCAGTTTGCCGGAGTTGCGACGCTGTAATTCGCAGTCAATTGTAGAGAATCAATCACTCTCAAAAGTTCATCGAAGTTCCTTCCAGTAGAAGCAGGATACGTCAAAGTTAGTTTCACTTTTTTATCCGGACCGATCACGAATACGGAACGAACAGTAGTGGTCTCGCTTGCATTCGGATGGATCATATCGTAAAGACCGGAAACTTTTTTGTCTGCGTCTGCAATGATCGGATAGTTTACAGTAGTGTTTTGGGTTTCGTTAATATCTCCGATCCAGCCTTTATGTGAGTCTACTGGATCCACGGATAGCGCGAGGACTTTGACATTCCTTTTCTCAAATTCAGGTTTAATTTTCGCAACGTAACCGAGTTCTGTCGTGCAAACAGGAGTATAATCTTTCGGGTGCGAGAATAAGATCCCCCAACCTTCTCCCAAATATTTATGAAATTCTATTGGTCCTTCGGAAGTTTCTGCCAGGAAATCCGGGGCCACATCACCTAATCTAAGTGCCATAATCGATACTCCTAGTTTTAATTATGATCAACTTCACAGAATATTGCAAGAATTTTATTCGCTATAGCGGACAATTCATCTCAAATAATATACAAAAGACAATAAAACAGAATTTCGAGAGATTTTCTTTCCTTTTCTAACGATTTTGCATCCTTTTAGGGATATTTATATGAATCTGAGCAAGCGCAGTTAAGAAAGTTTAGAATCTTGGATCAAACGTTCCAGGCTTTCTAAACAACTTTTGAGTTCCTTCTCCGTTTGCCTATCCATGATATTTCCATCCGGATCCACCTTCTTATTCACGGAAGGGATACTTAGAACGCAGCCATCATTTATCTTAACTGTAAGAACATTCAATAAATGTAAAAAAGCTTCTTGAGCCTTTGAAGCTCCTCCATAACCCGGAGATGCATTGATCAATCCGACAGGCTTTCCATAAAGTTCAGCACTGGAAACAATCCAATCTAATGCATTCTTCAGAACACCTGGAATCGCAAACGCATATTCGGGACTTGAAAAAAGAATCGCATCTGCTTCTTTCAGTTCTTTTCTCCATTGCGTAACTTCTCTAGGAGGAGAATCAGTATCTAGGTCGGGATTAAAATGCGGGATCCGATCCAATGGATCTGCGAGTGTGATTTGTAAAGAATCGTTTGCGATCCTTTTTGCTGCGAGTAATAAGGCCGTATTGGAAGAACCTTTTCTTAAACTTCCGGAGACTGCGAGTACTTTCATTTTTGTTCTAACTCGATTCTTTTTTGTATTCGATTAGACTTGTTTGGAGGAATAAAAGAATTCGAAAGAGGATAAACTCACCCTTTTTTTAATATCGCAGTAAGCTCTCCCAGATCTCTAATATCTCCTTCTACATGTTTATGAAATGCGGTCCATCCTCTAGATCTAGTTGGCAGTATATCCAACTCTACCTTGTCTCCGCAATAGATCAATTTGTCAGGAGAAAGTCCCACAAGCTTCTCCGCTTCTTGGAAGATCAAAGGAGATGGTTTTTCATATCCGAATTCAGCGGAAACAATCACTGGATAAAAATGATCCAAAACGCCTACGCTTGCAAGTAACTGTTTGAGTCTATGATCCCAATTGGAAATGATTCCGAGACCGGAGCCTCTTTGTTTTGCAAACTCTACTAATTCATAAAAGCCCGGATCGATTTCCCAGACGGAAGGTTCATCAAAACGTTTGAATATAGATTGGAAAATAGGGTCCGGTTCCAAATCGGATCCTATTTCTTTTAGGAAGAAGCCCAACAGCTCTCTCCACCATCCCTCGCTCCCATCTTCATGTGCATGGAATTTATCCCTGAAATCCGGAAGTGGATGACGCGTCATGTGTGCATAGGCCTTACGAAAGGCTCTTTCCATATAACCGTTTGGATGTTTGGAACCGTCTAGGCCGAATTCTTTCAAAACTTCGAAATACACGTCCCCTGCGGGCTTTTTCATCGTAAGGAGAGTATCTCCCACATCTAGAAAAATGTAATGTTCTTTGGAACTCATTCGGTTATCGGTAGAGGGACCATGATCCGAACCCTCTATAGTCAGTATGCATAGGTTATATTAGAGGAAAATCAAAAACCGGAGCTAACCGAAGAATTCAGGAAGTTCACGGGCAAACTTATGTGCATCTCCAGGCCATCTTGCGGAAAGATAAGACTTATCTAAAACACTGAACCCCGGTTTAATATTAGAAAAACTATCTCTTGCGATAGGCATCGGCCCTTCTTGAAAATCAGTACTGGATTCTAGAAAAGAAATCACCTCATCCTGTAATGGAGTAGGATAAGTTCTATAATAGTCCCCGAGCCAGGCCCGAGTCAAATTCCAGGCGAGAAGTTCCTGAGATTTCAAAAGTCCTGTGGTTTTCAGTCCATACAAGCTGGACTTTTTTGTTTTTGGATTTTTGGATCTTGCAGCAAGAAGTACTCCATGACAGATCGCTGCCACAGGTTTTCCTTCCGCAAATGTGTTTCCCACCAAATTCTGCAAAGATTCCGATTCAAGATAAACCCTCATCCCTTTTGCGTGTCCTCCAGGAAGAAGCAAAACATCAAAAGAATCTAATTTGATAGACTCGTATTTTTTAGGATTTAAAAACTCATTCGATTTTTCTAATTCTCTATAAAGTAGAACATCATCATTCTTTGCTCTTAAAAAAGACGATAGAATACCCAAACCTTTTCCGGTTACCATTCTAAAGTCAGCTTCTCCTGAGGTTCCGCTCGGAGTCGCGAATATGATCTTATACCCGTTTTCTTTTAAAACCTTCCAAGGCACGGATACTTCCGTGGGATCGAAATCAATTTGAGGAATTGGGATTAGAACAGTCTTCATTTAAGGATGATTTTGTTTTATCCCTGGTTCTGCTGCAATCCTTGTTTCATCCGCTCCTTCTTTAAGCTTAGGATCTAAAGAAGTTCTGGCAGATATTTTTAGCTCTTTCAGGAGCGCTTCTTCCCTGTCTGGAGAAGGGATTTTATCCGTAGATATTAAAGAGGCCTTGATTGCATCCAACGCGGAAGTTAAGACTAAGTCAGGTGCCTTGTCCCAAATGGCGCTGGTCATCACTAAAACGATCTTACGATGAGGGATCACATAAATAAACTGACCACCTTTTCCATTTGCCATGAAGCTAGGCTTTCCTTCAAATTCATGGATCCAAAATTGGAGTCCGTATCTTTTTTCTACACCCGGCTCTAAAGTCCAAGCGATCCATTCAGGTTTTAAGATCTGACGACCCTGCCATTTTCCTCCATCAAGATAAAGCTGCCCGAGCTTTGCCATATCGATCGGTCTCAATCGAAGTCCAAAACCGGCGGTTTGTCTTCCTGATTTCGACGTATTCCATTCTTCTCCTTTAAAACCTAACCAGGAGAATGCAGTGCTCTTAGAATATTCATACAAGGTTTTACCAGTCTTAGCTTCCAAGTAACCTGCGACTAACTGGGTATCTCCATTAGAATATTCGAATTTAGTTCCGGGAGCCGAAGATACTACAGGGATCCAAGCGATCGCGAGCGGGTCTGCGTCCGTTCTGATATCTTCTTTTTTAGGAAAGGAATCCCAGCCCATTCCGGAACTCATACGTAATGCATCTTTAAGTCGAATAGATTCTTTTCCTTTTAATTCGGAAGGAAGAAGGCCAGGCAAACTGGACTCCGCAGAAGACAGGCTGTCTTCCAAGTCCAAGCCACAATCATTCGTATAACAAATACCTAACAACATGGAGACCACAGACTTGGTCACAGAATACATATTATGATTATGATTTCTGGAGATCCCTCCGGCATATCTTTCGAATACTAGGTTTCCTTCTTTCAAGATGAGGAGAGAGCGTACCTCCGTTTTATCTTTTCTGAGCTTTTTAGAAAGTTCTACTAGAGGTCTGGAATCCAGTCCCAATTCTTCCGGAAATTCTACACGGAAACCTTCTACAGGATTTCTATCTAAGGTTTCGTTTTGGTCCCAGGCAAGTCCGGAAGGGAGTTTTACCCAGCCCCAATCCAAGGCGCTGCAATTGGAAATAAAAAGAATAACTAAGGAGAGAAGAAAGAAACGTTTTACTGATGTACTTGCAAAAAAACTACTCACTAAAAGACCCCCCATTCAAATTCTTAGGTCTTAAGTACTGCTTAGACAGACTCTATTGTAGGTTATCCTACATTCAATACTATTGAGACCTTGGTTGGAAATTTTTTTCCAGCCGATTTCTAGGTAAAAGAGTGCAAAATTTATGTATTTATTTGTTAAACGACGAAAATATTTGCAGAATCCTAATCCCAAAGGTTTAGTTTTTAGGAACCTAATGAAAATTAAATTCGGAATATTATTATCCTTCTTTATACTAAACTGCTTTTTCGCTGTGGATTGGAGTTCCGACGAATCCGGCAAGGTGAGAGGAAAGGGTTCCGTGGAGGATTTTCCGGAAGCTGAAAATGCAAATCTAAGCAAACAAGAACTTTCTAAAAGGCCCAACAAGGGAGGCTTCAAAACCAGAGAAGAGCAGGAACTTTTCGATATGATGATCTCTTCCGGTGCGGACCAAAGCACGGCTCGGAATTGTGCCGCAAAATATGGAAACTGCAAGAGCCAATGTTGGACTCAATATCCTATCCCTAAAGTGGAGACTGTTTTTACTGCGATCACTGTGGATCGTAAGAGAGAAGATTGTATCGCAAAATGCAGTAATCTTTGTGATGATTACACTCCTTCTTCGTCTAGAGGTTCCATGCCGAATTCAGGCAAAGGAAATTATTCGGATCCGAACGCTCCAAGATACTAATCCGATCTTTCCAAAGAAAGACTGGACAAAGAATGAATACTTCTTATCCTCCTTTTTCTCGGAGGAACCATGTCTTCATCTCAAGAAATTTTAGTTTTCACCACTCTGGCGGATCGCGATCTAGCGGAAGAATATATCGCAGAAATGCTTCAGCTCGGAATCATAGTAAGTGGCACCATTTTCCCTGAAGTGGCTCTTTTGTACCAATGGGAAGGGAAACTCACGATCGATTCGGAAAACAAAATTCTTCTAAAAGCAAAAGCAGACAAGTATGCCGCAATCGAAGAATATATTATGAAAAAACATCCCTATCTCGCTCCAGAGATCATCAAAATGGATGTTAGTTTCGGTTCCGATAAATTTAAGGCTTTTATAAAGGACAAAATCGCGAAAGGAGGTTAAACCCTTTCGCATTGAAAAATCCTCACATAAACCCACCCAGCACATATTGGATAAACGCAATCAAAGAAAGCGGTTGCACTAAGATTGCAACTGCGAGTCCAGTCAGCGCTCCGTAAAAGTGAGCGTCATGATTGATCCCATCCTGCCTATTCTTAGAAGCATAATAAGAATATCCTAAATACAATATCGCATATAAAGGTCCAGGAATCGGGATCGGTATAAAGAAAAAGAAAATTTTAGAATAAGGATAGAATAAGATAGAAGCAAATACGATCCCGGAAGTTCCGCCGGAAGCTCCAAGACTCGCATAATTTGCGTCCGCTTTATTTTTCTGGAAAGAAATGAAATTCGAAATTAGGATACTCGCTAAATACAGGCCCATAAATCCCAAGGGCCCGAGCACCATATCCACATGCCTTCCAAAAAAGTAGAGTGTCAGCATATTAAAGAATAAATGAGAAAAATCCGCGTGAACAAATCCACTGGTGGCTAAAGTATAATAGTTTCCTTCTTTAGAATCTCTGAAAGGCCTAAGGATCAATTTATCTAAAAGATTTTGATCCATATACAATGTATAAAAGCTTATGGCTCCCGTGACTAGTATAGTGATAAGTGTGATGTCTAATCTCATTTTTCCTCTGTAGGATTCACTTTGATAGTAAGCATTTTGTCTCGGAGAAGCGCTGCTCTTTCGAAATCCAGTTCCTTGGCTGCTTTTAACATTTCTTCCCTGATCTTCTCTTTCATAACTTCTTTAGAAGAGAAGTTTTTCTCTCTGAACTTTTTATTGATCTCTTCTGCCGCATATTCTTCCGGAGCTAATTCTTTTTCGGTCCTTTCGATCATATCGGCAATTTCCTTTTTGATCGTTTGAGGAGAGATCCTGTATTTAAGATTATGTTCTTCTTGGATCGTTCTTCTTCTTTTGGTCTCTTCTATGGCCTTGGTCATAGAATCAGTCATCTTATCCGCGTATAATACTGCAGTTCCGTTGATATTCCTTGCGGCCCTACCAATCGTCTGTATTAAGGATTTGTAATTTCTTAAAAAACCTTCTTTGTCCGCGTCCAAAATGGCTACGAGAGAAACTTCAGGGATATCCAATCCTTCTCGCAAAAGGTTGATCCCGATTAGAACATCGTATATTCCCTTTCTGAGATCTCGAATAATCTCTATTCTTTCTAAGGTTTCTATCTCGGAATGCAGATATGAAACTTTGAGTCCTAATTCTTTATAATAATCGGAGAGATCTTCCGCCATCTTTTTGGTCAATGTGGTGACTAAAACCCTTTCTCCTAGATCTATTCTTTTTCGGATCTCTACTAAAAGATCCTCTACCTGGTTTTTGGTAGGTCGAACTTCTACATTCGGATCTAAAAGTCCTGTAGGACGAATGATCTGTTCTACTCTTGTTTTGCTCTTCTCCAATTCGTATTCTGCAGGTGTCGCAGATACATAGAGAGTTTTAGGAGTTAAAGATTCAAATTCAGAAAAGTTTAGAGGTCGATTGTCTAGGGCAGAAGGTAATCTGAATCCAAAATCTACCAGAGTTTGTTTACGAGCTTTATCACCTGCAAACATTCCCCCCACCTGAGGAATCGTAACGTGAGACTCGTCCACTATAAGCAAGAAGTCCCCGCGGAAATAGTCGATGAGACAAGCAGGTCTTTCTCCTTCTTTTCTTCCGGTAAGATGACGAGAATAATTTTCGATCCCGTTACAATACCCCATCTCTTGGAGCATTTCCATATCGTAATTTGTTCTAGATACGATACGCTGTGCTTCTAAAAATTTATTCTCTTTAGTGAACTTGATCTCTTGTTCCGCCATCTCATCTTTAATTCTTTTGACGGCGTCCTTTACTAAAGGAGCGGACATGATGAAGTGTTTTGCGGGATAGATAAAACATTTTTCCTGCTTAGCGATCACTTGAGCTGTAACCGGATGTATTCTGGAAATTGAATCCACCTCGTCCCCAAAAAATTCGATCCGAAAAGCATCCGTATGATACGCAGGATAAACTTCGATAGAGTCTCCTCTTACTCTGAAATTCCCACGAGAGAAATCGGTATCATTACGATTGTATTGTATATGAAGAAGTTTGCGAATGACCTGATCTCTATCAATGATGTCTCCTTTTTGCAATGCGACAACTGAGTTCACATATTCTTCCGGAGATCCTAAACCATAAATACAAGAGACTGAACTTACGATCACAACATCGTCTCTTTCCAGTAAAGAAGAAGTAGCTCGCAATCTGAGCTTGTCTATCTCCTCGTTCATTGACATATCTTTTTCTATAAACGTATCCGAAGAAGGTACGTAAGCCTCTGGTTGGTAATAATCGTAATAAGAAACGAAGTATTCCACTGCATTCTCCGGGAAAAACTCCTTAAACTCGCGGAATAACTGTGCCGCCAAAGTCTTGTTATGCGACAAAACCAAGGTAGGGAGTCCCATATTCGCGATCACCTGGGCCATAGTGAATGTTTTTCCGGAGCCGGTCACACCTACTAAGGTGACCTTATCTTCTCCCCTTTTAAAGGCTTGGCCTATTTTTTCTATGGCCTGGACTTGGTCCCCGGCGGCTTTGTAGTTGGAATGAATTTTAAAAATCGAAGACATACTCTTAGAAAGAAAGACCCGAAAATCGAAGAAGTGTAAAACGTAAAAAAAGGAAGAATTTACTTCGGAAGGATTTTTTCGGCCATAAATAAGGCCTGTCTTTTATCCTCTAAGATTTCGAGATCCATTTTATCGAATAATTTTTGCATAACCATCATCCCTCTCATAAGAGTGGCAGTGGAAGAAAATTTTCCTCTTTCTATATCTTCTTCGATATTCAATTCTCTCAGATTGTTCACCAGTCGGATCTTAAAAATTCCGCTTTTTTCGATTGTATAGGCGACTTCTACGTTGCCACCGTCCCCATATTTGACTGCATTCTCAACTGCTTCGATGGAACCAATGGTTAGATCCACGATCATGTCCTCGTCTATTCCGTTGGCTCTCAGGAAAGATTCCATCCTGCTTCTTACGTATTGCATAGGCTGGAATTCGGTGCGGCCAAGAAGAAGGTACTCTTCGTTCTTGGAAGTTTTTTTGCGGAGAGAGGATTCTGCTGAGAGAGTATATTCTCTCGGATCTAATTTACTTTTAGCTGCTTCTCCGGAAGCAACAAGCTCGTCTAGAACTTTTGGAACCCAATCGGGTGAGAAGGAAGGCTCTTCCCTGAATTTACGAAGAGTGTCCATACGGATCCACGCATGGAAATCCTGGGAATTACCTGTTAAACCGTTTGCTAGGAGTTCCCGAATTCGGGCTTCTATCTCTCCTAGGGAAAAGGACATTCCCATATTTTTCCATAGGACTGATTTTTTCGAGGGGTGTAAATCCGATTTTTTTCGGAAGACAGTTTCCGAATCACCAACGACGAATTTGGCGCAATGCTTCGTATGCGATTACCGCGACTGCGTTACTCAAATTTAAACATCTACAATCTTCTTCCATCGGAATTCTAAGGATCCCATTAGGGATCTCTGATTGAAAAATTTCCTGAGGCAATCCTGATGTTTCATTTCCGAATAAAAATACGTCATTCTTCCCGTACTTCGGAGTTGTATAAGAGACTTCTCCTTTCGTGGATATTAAATATAACTTAGAATCAGTGTCTAAGGTCTTTGAAAAAGCTTCCCAACCGGAATGAAGGGTCAATTTTAGTTTATCCCAATAATCTAGCCCTGCTCTTCTTGCTGCTTTTTCAGACAACTCGAAGGCAGGTTCTCCTACGATATGCAACTCCGCTCCTAAAGCGACGCATAGTCGGGCGATATTTCCCGTATTGGGAGGTATCTCCGGTCGATACAATGCGATCCGGAGAGCCATTTATCCTTTTTTCTGTCCCTTGTTTAAGGATTTCGCAAGAATAGCACCAAAAGATCCAGTGGATGAAGTTTCCTCGGAAAGATATCCGCTGTAATCCAATCTTTCCTGAACTTCTTTTGCTTTCACAAGAGAAAGAGAGATCTGTCTTTTGCCTATATTCACTTCTGTTACAAAAGCGGAAACCATGTCTCCCATCTTGAAATGTTGAGCAGCTGGTGTACGATTTTGTAATCCAGTCTCTCTGTTTGGAACGAGTCCGGAGAATTGTTCATTCAATTTTACGAATACTCCGAAAGGTTTTACACTTTCCACGGTTCCGGTAACCAAATCACCTTCTTTGAACGGAACATTTTGGGCCCAAGGATCTTTAAGAAAATCCTTAACAGTAAAGCTGTGTTTTTCTTCTTCCCAATCTAATTTTAAAACTTTTGCTCTTAGAACTTGTCCAGGATGAAAATCTTTAGAAAGATCCGCGCCCTTTTTGAAAGTAGCCTCGGAAGCCGGAACAAGTGCAGTCAGCCCGTCTGCCTCCACGATTAGTCCGAAATTATGAACGGATTTGACCTTGCAGGTAACAAACATCCCGGGCTTCAATTCGCCTTTCAGAACGGAAATTTTGGCCTCTCTTTCCTTATCCGCGATTTTCTTTTGGGAAACGATGATCTTTCCTTTATTTCCAACTTCTGAAATGAGGAAACGGACCCTTTTGCCTACCCCATTATTCTGTTTTTTCAACTCAGGATCCAATTGGGAGAATGGACAGAAACCCGTTTGTTCGCCTAACTTGACTTCTACGCCGGCATCATTCTCGCCTACGATATGACCTAGGACCGGGATCTCAGCAGTATGAGCTACAGATACCATATCTTTGGAGATCGTATCTCCATTCAAACATGTGGTAAAATATTGGTCTCCGGAAGATTCCTGTAAGAAATATGCCTCGATAGTTTCTCCCTGTTTAGGGGGAGCTTCCGCGAATTCGTCAGCGGCGATAATCCCGGAGAGACCTGCTCCTTGGATCTTTATAAAAACGTAATCCGATTTAGAACTAGTGACTAACGCAGAAACTTTTGCTCCAGGCTCTAAGGCCGCTTTCTTTCTGAAACTTTCGTCCAGTAATTTTTGAAACAGTTCTTTTTGATCTTCTTTCATCGTCTCCGCCTCTCTGTTTTCTTTTTTTCAGGAGAAGAGATCTCGGTTTTCACTCTCTCCGTCACGACCGTTCTTAATGTTTTTAGTTTATCCCAATTTTGGAGAGGGTCTTCCCTAAAAATCAAAAGATGAGCCGGTTTTCCTACTCGGATCTTCCCCTCATGAGCCGCCCCCAAATATTGGCAGGTGGTTTCAGTTGCCGCTCTCAATGCTTCTTTGGGTCCCAGAAGTTCGGATAAAATTCTCAGTTCCTTCCAGCCGGAAATTCCAGGGAACTGTAGTTGGTGACCCGCGCCCGAACCGAGTAAGATCCTTAAGGTCAGATTCTTGCGGGCCCTCAAGAAAGCAAGATAGGAATCGTATTCTTTCTCCGCTTCTTCTCTTTCCGATTCGGAAAGTGCAGGCAAAGTAGATAGCACTTCTTTAGACAGCGCTCTCTCTTTGAAAGTCGGACTCCATTGGGTCCATTTTTCCCATTCTTCTGCAAAAGAAGAAGTTCCTATTCCTTTTCTAGTAAAATAGATCCCGAAAAGAGGAGCCCAAATCTGTTTCACCAAATTATGAGCAACAGGACGAATAGAAGAAGTTTCCGGAATAGGATGATACAGCACCTTCGTTTCGGAAGACAACGCTTCCCAATTTGCAAATTCTTCTCCGAAAGTGGAAACAGATAATTCCAGTCCATTCTTCTCCGCTTCACTTCTCATTCGATAAAGAAGTTTTCCATCTACTTCGAAAGTTTCTCCTTCGTTATGCCTTAAGAATAAATGGATCTTTCCTCTTTTGCCGGAGAGAGAAGCCATCGCTTCTTCAGGTGATTTTAGGATTTTATAACCGGAAGATTTGGATGCAGAAATTTCTTTGGACTCTGCAAGTAAAACGGGAGGAAGAACTGAGATCCTAGGGTATTGAGAATTTTTCTTTCTGATCTCGGAAAGTTCAGAGGCCCAAGGAGGATCTGCAATGCTTTGGATATGTGTGAATCCATGTAGCAAAAATTGTTTCAGATCGGATTCCAATTCGGTACGATCCTTCCAACCTCCTAGAGAATTTGCCCCTAAGGTTACATGAGAATCACAAAATCCGGGTAAAATGAACAGAGGTTCCTTTGACGCAGTAGAAGAAGATATTTTCTCCACCAAACCGTCTTTCACCTGGATCTGGACAGGACCGGAATATTCCAAGGTTTCCGGTTGGATCAAATAGGCACCGCTCCAAGACCAGGAATCCGCGTGAATGTTCCATGAAAAAAGAAGGCATCCCAAAACATAAGGGAAGGATTTTGGCAAAATTCGGACCGAATTAGAGCGGACCTTTTTTAAAGCTATTAGAATGAGTCTCTTGACAAACAAATCGAGTTCCGAAAAGTTCAAGGTTAATGGGTCAGGAAATCCGGGATATATCAGACAATATCCGGCTTACGGTGGAGGACGGAAGAATCCTCTCTCTAAAGACCCATCGAATCACCAGATCGGTCGAGGAACATATCCAACAGGCGATCGAGCTCATCTTGGATAAGGTCACTTATCCCACCCTTGTTCCAACGATTTACACTATCGTAAAAGAATTATCGATCAACGCCTGCAAGGCAAATCAAAAAAGGATCTACTTCGAGGAAAAAGGCTACGATATCGAAAATCCCATCCAGTACAAAAAGGGAGTCTCCGAATATAAGCAATTATTCTCCGAAAGTATGGCGGAAGAATACGGAAACAAATCCAAAAAGAAGGGATATTTCTGTCTGATCACTTTCGATTATTCCATGGACGGAATTCGGGTCGAGGTTACAAACAATACACCAGTCACTATAGAGGAAGAAAAATCCCTCCGCGAAAAATTAGAAAAAGGAATGCAGTACGGAGACATCGCCCAATTCTATTTAGATAACGCTGACAATACGGAAGGAGCCGGATTGGGACTCGCACTTATATTAATCATGCTAAAAGGAGAAGGTATCGATCCTTCTTTTTTCAGGATCATCATCCGCAAAGACGTAACCATCGCCAGATTGGAAGTTCCCCTTACGTCTAATTTTAAATCCGTAAGAGATCAGGATTTTTCCCGCGCTTGATGTTACCAATCTCAGCCTGTATCATCACATTAAACGAAGAAGATAATATCGAAAGATGTCTATCTTCTCTAGATTTCGTAAACGAGATCATAGTATTGGATTCAGGTTCCAAGGATAGAACGGAAAGTATCGCAAAACAAAAGGGAGCCAAAGTAGTTCTCCGGAAATTTGACGATTACGTTTCTCAAAAGAATCATGTAATCTCTTTAGCTGCGAGTCCCTGGATCCTTACTCTGGATGCGGACGAAGAACTTTCTCCAGGCCTAAAAGAAGAGATCAAAAACTTATTCAAGAACGGAGAACCGGAAGAAGATGGATTTATAATCCCAAGACTTACGATGTACATGGGAAAATGGATCCGACACGGAGGCTGGTATCCGAATTATAGGGCCAGACTATTCTTAAGATCCAAAGGCAAATTTGTAGGCGGAAAGGTCCACGAAGCAGTAGAATTATCCGGAAAAAGGAAGAAGTTAAAACATCCAGTATTCCATTATTCTTATGAAAATCTATTCGATCATGTTAGCTTTATCAATAGATACTCTGAACTTGCTGCTACTGAAAAATTCGGAAAAGGAAAACGTAGCGGTTTAATCTTAGCCCTATTAGAAGCAGGATACAAATCCTTTTGGATGTATTTTGTAAGATTAGGATTTTTGGATGGAAGAAGAGGACTGATCCTCGCAATCATGGGGTTCTATTATAATTTTCTAAAATACGCCAAAGTATTCGAAATGACTTTGGCGGAAAAAGAGAAGAAAAAGTGAAAACTCCGCCTTGAACGGCGAGTTAAATCAGTCTCTGCGTTCTTTGTTATGATTGATACGGTTCATAATATAGAGCATTGAGTATCCGCCCAACAAAACCGCGATCAAATTCACATTTGCAACCTGATAGATCCCGATCTTTGGTGAGATCAACCAATACACCACTTCTCGGATCAGATCTTGGAAGATAGAAAGAATGATCAGAGATCCCAGAATAGCGACTAAAAACGCCACCCAGTAACCACCTAAAAGATCCTTTCTTTTATAATAATAAAAATACCAAGCTAAACCGCCACTAATAGACAGAACAAACAGTATATCCGTGAATGTCGTCCACCAACCCGAAGAAGAAGCTAAAACTAAAAAGGGTTGAGTGCCGAGTAAAGGGAGAAAATCGTTGAGCGAGGCCAGGATTCCCATCTGCATTACAGGTTTTCCGGGTTTTCGGATAAAGTCGAGAATTTTAGTAAAAAAGAAGCGGAACCAATTGAAAATCTTTCGAGACAGCTCAAAATACTTCGGGATCGTAGGCCAGCCTCTATCTCACACATTATCACCCATGTTGCACACCTCATGGTATGAAGACCTGAGTCTGGACTGCGGCTATTTGGTTTTTCCAGTGGAAACTTTGGAAAAAAAGGAACTTCTTTCTTTGTCCAAGTTCGGAGTCAGAGGTTTGTCAGTCACCATTCCTCATAAGGAAATTGCATTTCAATTCGCGGATAAAACTGACGAGACTTCTCAAGCTGTCAAAGCAAGTAATACTTTAGTTTTTGAGAACGGATCGATTAGCGCGCATAATACGGACGGGATCGGTGCAGTCCGATCTATCCAAGAATCTTTTCCGGTAAGTTTATACGGAAAAGTATTATTGATCGGAAGCGGTGGAAGCGCTCGAGGAATTTCTTTCACCCTATTGAAAGAAGCAGGAGTAAAAGATCTTACGATCACAGCAAGAAATCCTAAAACTTCTGAAGAATTGATTGGATTACTTTCTAATATTTCTTCCGCAAAGATCCAGTTTAAAGATCTAACCGAAGTGCAAAAGGATTTTGCGGAATACTCGCTCATCATTCACACAACTCCCCTCGGAATGAAAGGAAAAGATCCTGGACCTGCAATCCCAGAGTCTTGTTTTAAAGAAGGGCAAGTATTATTCGACATAGTTTATAATCCTTTAGAAACTCCTTTAGTTTTAGGAGCTAAGAAGAAGGGTGCGAAGATCATTCCCGGAACAGAAATGCTACTCTACCAAGCAGTCGAACAATTCAGATTGTTCACCGGCGTAAGCTTAATCCCAGATCTGATAGAAAAAGGAAGATCCAGACTGTTAAAAGCTCTCGGATACACCTGAGAAAATATTAGAAAATCATAAATGTCTAACCCAGATTTTTTAGAATTCGGATCCAAATTAACCAATTTAGAGAAAACCAGGAATTTTAATGTATTTGGGGATTATTCTTTGGATCAATTCCGAAATCTTGTAGATTCGCACGGCTGGAGAACTAGAAAAAAAGAAAGACTTAGAGTCTCAGTGGTCGGAACAAACGGAAAAGGCTCAGTCTCTCATTTTTTAGCGGGAAGTTTTTCGAATCTAGGATACAAAACAGGTCTTTATACTTCTCCGCATCTATTCGATCCAAAAGAAAGGATCAGACTTAGTCCGAATTTTGATCCAATAAACAAAGAAGATCTAAAAGAAATTTCTAATATACTATTTTCACAAAGTAATGCAGAAGAACTTTCTTTCCTTTCTTGGTTTGAATGGTTTACTTTAGGATCTTTCGTTTTATTCGAAAAAAGAGATATTGCAGTCCAGGTATACGAAGCAGGTTTAGGAGGAAGATTAGACGCCACGAAACTGGCAGATCCGGATGTTGTCGTTGTCTGCGCGATCGGAGAAGATCATAAGGCAGTCTTAGGCAATACCAAAGAAGCCATCTTAAAGGAAAAATTAGGAATAGTTTCCGAAAGAACTAAGATCGTATTCGCATTAGAGCCGGAACCTTCTCTTTTAAAAATACTAAGAGAGTTTTGTTTCGAAAAGAATCTAGAATTATATCTTTATCCTGCATTGCCGGAAGGAAGATCCTATTTGGATCATAATCAAGAATACGTTAAGTTTATTGTACATAGATTAGAAGAATTTATTTCCAAGAAACTGCCTTTTTTGGAAAAGACTGGACAAACAAATTCTAAGCCTCTTCCCCGTCCACCTGGCAGATTAGAGATCGTATCCAATTCCCCAATGATCGTATTTGATCCAGCGCATAATCCGGATGCGATACGAGTTACACTTGCATCATTATCTTCTGCATTTCCAGGCAAAAGATTTTCCATCGTAGCAGGATTTTTGCCCGACAAAGAAGGAGAATCTATGGCGGAAAAACTTTTGCATTATACAAAAGATCAAAATACAAATTTGTATTTTTTAGATTCTAAGGAATTCAAACTTCCGGAAGGTTACAAGCCTTACTGCATCCCTCCTGAAAAACTTTCAGAAATTCTAAAACCTTCAGAACAAGAAGATGGGATCTTAGTATTAGGAAGTTTTAGATTATATTCTTACATCAAAATCTCATATTAAATTTTGCGTAAGACTCAGTTTCATACTGTCCTTCTATACCTCTTACGAATGTAGGCATAGTTTTGACAGGGGCAACTCCCACTTCCAAGGTTTCAGAGTCTAGTCCTAGAGCATAAAAAGTCGCAGATAGAAGCAGCATTGTGCCTATCCCGTACAACATGAGCCCGCCATGGATCCCTTGGTGTTTTCCAAATCTTCCGGAGATAGATCTGAAATAGTCCGACTTGTCTTTGGCGTCGTTATAGATACTTTCCTGATAAAAATAGGAAAGCGCGAATGTTTGGGTATTAGGAGAAGATTGCTGCAATTCCTGTAGAGCCACAAAATTCGTGATTTGGACCATTGGCCTTGCATTTTCCAAAGCTTGATCCGCTCTTAAATTGAAATAATAATATCCAGCGTAGAAGAATAAACTTCCGTAAAGGGAATAGATCGCGAAATCATCATAGGTATGATCTAAGAATAAATACTTTTTATTTCTATAATAAGAAACTGATTCGCCTTCTTTCAGCTTTGCTTTGATCTCGGATACTTCTCCTTTTTTGATCTCCACTCCTTTAAATTGATCCACATGATCGCCTAAAACGAATCTCAATCTATTCCAGCCTATTTTGACTGGGACCTTTACAAGTGGAGTGACACCCAAATATTCCGAGCCTAAATATACTTTTGCACCCTGGGGATCCGAATCCACCGAAAGAAAACCTTCTTTTTTATCTTTTTCTAATACAATATCCAGATCTTTAGGAGATTCTCTTAAATCTATTTGACCGACCCAATCTGAGTATCCGTTTTTAGTGATCCGAATATCGTGGATCCCGAAAAGAATATCATTTCTTTTTAAGGGCGTTTTCCCGATATAATTCCCATCTAAAAATACGAGTGAATCGTATTGGTTTCCGGTTTTTATGGAAAGTGCTTTGGTATGTTTTCCTAAAAGTGTTTTGCGGATCTCTTCTATAACAGGGTTTAATTCCTGATAAGAACGCCTAATGCTTGTTTTTTGCGAAAATTCTTTTTTAGATCCGTCTTTAGATGATCTCATCCGGATACTAATTCGGATCTCTTCTCCCTTCTTCTCAAACTCTCCATAAGTAGAATAAAAACAGTCGTATTTTCTGGAGATTGGAATAAGAAATCCCTCGTCGGGAGCAGTTTCCGTTTCGTAAGGTTGTACTTTCAAAATTAAATATCTAGGATCCCTTGATACATTTAAAGAAAGTTCTCCCTTCTTTAATTTTTCGAGTCCTGCATAATCCCATTCTCCTTCTCTTAAATTCGGTCTAACTTCGGAAGGATTCGGACCAAAAGAATGTTGGATGGATTTAGGGATTAAAGATTCGTCATAAATCTGAACTAAAGATTTTAAACCCGAATAAAGAACGGAAGCATATCCGGATGAATAAAAATCTAAAGATGTATCTCCTGATAAATTTCTAAGAGGGAAAATACAAAGTTTTCTTTCTTTCTCGAATTGGATCTTTTCAGGAGAAGAATATTCAGGAAGACGATAATACTCATCTATCCCATTTCCGTATGTTGGAGTTCCAACAAACAAAGGAGCTAAACAAATTAATAATATAAGCGCAGACAGCTTTCGGAAGAATAATAAGTTCAAGGACGTTTTCCTCCCACTGTCATTACTAAACCTAAAATTCCAAGCGTAGGAAACACCAACGACCAAGGAGCATTTTGAGCGTAATCTTTAGAAAACGCAATTTGTTCTCCAAGCCCCGGTCCGAATACTTCTCCCCCTGCAGAAATTCCTAAAAATCCGAATATTGCAAGAGTCATTACCACAGCAGGAAGTCCCGTAAATAAAAGTACTCTCAATATTTGAAATGCCTGAGGAAGAAGATGTGCTCTAAAAACATAAGACTTGCTCGCTCCAAAACAAGAAGCGGCTAATGCATATCCGCTTGTGCTTACCTCGTCTATCTTCGCGCGAACTGTTTCGTAAGCTTGCGCCCAATCTCCAAGTATAATTGCCAAAAACAAAGGACCAGGTCCGGCTCCGAACACTTGAACAACAAGCAAAGCCAAAAGTAAAGAAGGAAGAGAAACAAATACGGAAGACAAAGGAGAGAATACATTCTTCTTAAAAAATGGACTAGTATAAGAAGCCAAACCGATCAAGGAAGCCACAACTAAAGTCAAAACTCTTGCAGGAAATGCAAACAAGAAGGTAGCCAAACTTCCATAAGCAAACATGGAAAATACATCTCTTCCTAATCTATCCTTACCGAATGGAAAATCAAAAGAAGGAGGAAGAAAAGATTCTTTTAAATTTAATTCAGTAGGAGCCGACTTGAATAAAATCCCAAATATTACTAAACCTAAATACAGAGAGATCGTGCCATATCGAAGCAGGTTTAGAGTTTTCATGCGGCACCTGCCTCCCAACCCAAAAGATTATCCCTTACTCTTTCCGAGACTCTGGTAAGAATATAGAACACCGTCCCGCTATAAAACAAAAGTGCAGAAAGTAATGCGGAATCCATAGTCCTGATGGCATGATACATGGACTTACCGATCCCAGGAAAGAAGAAGATCTCCTCTACTACGATTGCACCCGAAAGCAAAGAACTTAAATCCAATAAGATCAAGATGAGAAGTACTGGTGAAACTTTGAGTAGAATATGCCGAAACAATATTCGATTTTCTGAATATCCTCTTGTCTTTAGAACATTTGTATAAGCGGATTTTTTTTCTGTCCCGGCCAATTGGTGGGCAAAAATAAAAAGTCTAGCGAATACTCTCGAGCCAAGCGCCGATCCAGGCAGGATCACATACGCAGTATTTCCAGGCTCATAGCCTCCCGGAGGAAGCCAGCCAAGTACCAGAAAAAAAAACACTAATAGAAAAACGGAAACTACGAATACAGGGGTAGATAAAATGAGTTGGCTGATAAATCCGAAAACTTTTCCCACAAATCCAAAGCGAGGAAGAAGAGATACCAATGCTAAAAAAACAGAAAAGAATGTGCCTGTTAAAACGGCGAATCCTGCCAAATGTAATGTGGGCCAAAATCTGGAAAGAATATGAGAAAGGACAGGATCCCCTGATTCGGTTTCTCCTAGATCGAAACTGACCAGACCTTTCCAAAATTTAAGATATTCTTTCACAAAACCGGTGTTAGTCGATTTATCTACGGAATCCTGGACTTGGATCCCTGAATCTGCCTCTAAAAATTCCTTATTTAGAGATCTGAGCTGCGAGAAAAATACTGAAATTGCGGAAAGAAAAACCGCAAAGATCAAAAAGCGTTTCGCTTCTTCTAACAAACTCTCACCCTCTCACGCGGAGAAAGCTTTCCGGATCTCTTCGAAATTTTTGGAAAGGATCAGTTTTTCACGATCCTCTTTTACATTGAGGGTTTTTGCGATTTGCGCCAGGGTTTTGATATGTTCTTGGAATTTTGATTTGGGAACGATCAGAAGAATAAAAATATGAACGGGAAGATGGTCGATTGCGTCAAAGTCGATGCCCTTTCGAGAAAGACCCATTACACATTTAAGTTCGTCCACCAGATTGACCGAACAATGTGGGATCGCTACGCCGCTTCCGATACCCGTAGACATTGACTTTTCTCTCGCCATGAGAGATTCGTACACAAGGTCCCTGTCGTCTCTAGCGATTAGCGTCGAGTCGACGGCCTTCTGGAGAAGTTGATTGATAACTTCTTCCTTAGAGGAACCTTCTATTTCAAAAATTACAGTCTCTGGCTTAAGTAAAGCGAGGAGCTGGTTCATGCCTCTGTCCTATCTCCTAGGAAAATACGAATCAGGATGGATTCAATGAAAAAAAACGATGAGACCCACAGGAATGTAGGAACAAATGCGGGGGGAAGGAAAAAAATTGCCAACCCGAGAGGAGCCAAACTCAAAAAAGAAAGAGGCAAAAGTGAGCCCGTATTTCTTCCCGGCAAATTTAGAAGTAAAATGAAGGAGAGAGTTCCGAGCCAAACCGGACCGGAAACAGTTTCCCAACCTGGGATTTTGGCGATATGGATCCAAACGGAAAGAAGGATGGAAAATCCCAGAGGCAATAAAATAGCCAGACTACTTCTTAATAATAATGGAACAGCCAGAAGTATTCCAAATCCACCACATGCTTCTAAAGCGGAGTATCTAAACCCAGGCAAAGCACCTTCTGTGAAAAAACCAGGAGTATATATATCAGGATAAGAAGATCCTCTAAACACGGAAGAAGGTTCGCTCGACCAACTATCTATTCCAGGCAAAAAGTAGAATATTAGAAAAAGCAAAAATTGTAATAAAGCCAAAGGAAAACGGACCTTAAATCTCTGTTCTAAAACCCACCAAAGACCAAGCCCAATCCCTAAAGCAAAAACCGCATGTAAAGCGTATCTTGAATCTCTAGGAAGAAGAAGAGCGAAACTTAATGTATGATTCACCCAATACAACGGGTAGGACTTCCCACCAGTAAGGAGAAAGTAAGCGCCTGCTCCGAATAAAAGACCAAAACCAACAGGAATAATCGGATAATATGATCCACCCGAACCTAAAATCAAAAGGCCAATCGCCAAAATCGCAAATAATATATCAGGTAGAAGAAGGTCCTTTCTTCTGAAAAAACCGTTTTGGGTAGAGAGAACGTAACTAAAAGCCATGATTCGCCTCCTTCCAAGTTCTGATCTTATTTCTTAATGAAATGGTAGAAGGACAAAGGAATGTGCAGATCCCACATTCCATACAAAGAGAAGAATTAAAATTTCCGAAACTGGAAACCAAGGCCATAGGATTTGCTTGGGTAGGGCAATTATAAGAACATTCTCCGCATTCCACACAAGGGAACTCCCTTCTCCCGGAATCATGTTTAGTCAAAAATACTAAGGAATAGTTCTGCCTGATATCCCAATAGAATCCCTTTTTAATCTCTCGAACTGGATTCTTTTCGTAAAAGGAATTGAGAGTGAAGTTAGAATATTTAGGACCGTATTCTTCGAATAAAAATTTCAGGCTCTGACCGTTACGAATACGAACAGTAGAATCTGCCTTTCTAAGTCCACCGTTCTTTCCTAAGAAATAAAGAGCGATCTCTCTTTCTATAAAAGGGAAATCGGCAAATAAAGCTCTATAAAGATTATATAATGTTTCTGGTCCTAAATATAAAATTTCTTTAATTTTAGAAAAAGGGATTTTTTCAGTCTGGGAAACGAAATATTCCGGAATTCCCCAAGGATATGCGTAATTTTTAACGGGAGATTTTAGGCCGGAAATATAATCTCTGATCTGAGCTTCCGGAAAAAGGGTTTTTAAAACTTCCAGAAAACGAGTATGGCATTCTAAGTTCTTTTTTAGCTCGGGAAGATAATCCACATCTTGCGTTCTTGTAAATGGAGCTAAGATGATTAAAGATGTTTTCTGTCTGGATTTTAGATAAGATAAAAGAGAATGTTCCGGAAAGTCAAGACTGACCAAACCAAGTCTGTCCATCGGTTCGAGTACTTCTTCTTTTTTGAGAGCCTTTGGGATCCAGGGTTTGGAACCTATGAAATTCCCATCTTGAACGATACGGATCTTAGATCCTTCTTCGCTATGTTCTAATGAAGCGATCCCGTTTACCGGAGAGAGAACTGAACCTGAGGATTGTTTGAAGAGAGGATCTCCTACACTTACCCGGACTGGAAAATCCTTAAGTAATAAGGCATCTCTATCCGGGAAAAGTGTGTAGGGTTCGTCCAGGACCGTTTTACGATTTCCCGTTTCTTTTACGGTCCTGGGCTGGAGAAGGAACGGTTTTGAGAACAATGTCCTTTTTAGCTAAGCGACTTCACCATATAGATTTCGTCTTTAATGGGAAGTTCTTTCTTTAAATTTTTGATATAAGGAAGAATTTCTCCCATCGGCTCGTAGAATTCGCAATCTGTCTGCATACGGCGAGCCACTGTGAAGTATTTGTATAACTTCTCTTCGCCGGAACGTTTGGACCATTTTTTCTTGGTACATTTGACCCGGAGGATGTATTTGTCCGCCTCGGATTCATACTGTCTGACGGTTACACAATGCAGGCAGTTGGCGCAATAGACTTTCTCACTCATCGGTTATCCTGTTTCCTGGGGTATTTGACAGATTTAGGCGAAGGCACAGGGAGTCAACCTGTTTCCTCGCCTTTTGTATGGCGGAAGCTGTGTCAGGCTTCCTGAGGGATCTCTTCCTGAGCTGCGTTTCTTGCTTCTTTATATTTCCAGGTAAATTCTTGGAAAGATTTAAAAGCTACGAAGAAGAAACCGATCCCGTAGATCAATAGGAAGCCCACGATATAAGGACGTCCCACTAAGAAAGATAGCACAACTGAAAACACACAATAACAACCAAGTAAGAACTCAAGAACTACATGGAAATCCAAAGGAACGGTGTATTTCAGCCTTTCTTTTAGGGAGTCCGAGTTGTTCTCGATTCTCAATTTAGGAGTTCTTTTGAAAGAAGATTGGATCCCTAAAACAGCCTCGAGCCAAGCTCTGGTGTTTACGATCGCAATCCCAGTTCCGATCATGATCAGAATTGGAAGATACACTAGTCTCTTTTTCCAATCTTTGTATAATGTTTTCTGTGAATATGCGTAGAAGAATAGAGGTCCAACAGATCCTATAGAAAGGACCGCTGCGGTTCCGGATAATACTTCCAGAGGAAGATCGTAGAAGCTGAAACCTGACCAGTATTCCATTAATAATAACGGAGCGCTGAATAGAATGTTCACAATCATAAGTGGGTGAACAGAATAATTGATCAAGTGGGTCACAGCCTCAGCCTTGGTTTTCCAAGGTAGGTCCGCTTTCCAGATACGAGGAAGAAGTTTCACTGCAGTTTGGATAGAGCCTTTGCACCAACGGAACTGTTGAGACTTGTATGCAGACATCATCGCAGGGATTTCTGCAGGACAAACCACATCTTTAAAATAACGGAACTTCCAGCCTCTTAATTCTGCACGGTAAGAAAGATCGAAGTCTTCTGTAAGAGTATCATGCTCCCAACCGCCGGCATCCTCGATCGTTTTCTTTCTCCAAGTACCTGCAGTACCGTTGAAGTTCATCCAAAGTTTGGAACCGTTTCTTGCGACCTGCTCGATCATGAAGTGACCGTCGATGCCGAAACTTTGAGCTTTCGTTAGAATATTATAATCTGCGTTGATATGTCCCCAACGTGCTTGCACCATTCCGATTTGAGGATCGTCAAAGTAAGCCATGGTTTTAAGAAGGAAGTCAGGATCCGGCATAAAGTCCGCATCAAATATAGCGATGTAATCCCCTTTAGAAACTCTCATCCCTTCGTCTAAGGCACCAGCCTTATGACCTACACGATTGGTTCTGTGAAGGTGATGAATATCGAAACCTTGAGCCTTGTATTTTGCCACTAAGGAAGCAGCTTTTTGGATAGTTTCGTCGGTGGAATCATCCAGAACTTGGATCTCTAATTTATCTTTAGGATATTTTAATGCAACTGTGGAGTCGATCAGACGATCTACTACGTAAAACTCGTTAAAAATCGGAAGTTGGACGGTGACTACCGGAAGGCTTGGATCGTCCAAAGAAAGGTTTCTGCTCGGGTCTGTATCGCAATTGGTGTTGTACTTTTTGTAAAGATACACCATGATATACGTGTGAATTCCAAAGAAAAATAATCCTAGAATATCTAGGGCGTAAATTCCCAAAAACAGAACGGTGACTACAGTGAGCATTTGGGACAAAAATTTTGGAAATACCTAAAAAGTCAATGGATTTTGCAGCGCAACATTCAAAGCCACATTTTTCGTCCCGAAATTAAATTGATCCCCTTTCCGAAAAAATGGCCTTCTACCCTAAGGTCCCAACTTTGAAATCCGATATTCTAAATCGGATGGACCTTTAACCTCCCTGGTTAAAGCCAATCCACTGCGAATTTTCACTTTCTTGTAGAGGGGATGGACGAAACCGTCCCTTATTTTTTGAAAACGCTTGTCTTCATGACATAATCTACCTAATTTGCTCCCATGCGTTCGGCTATCTTTGGTTTAATTGCCGCATTTGCTTCCGTTCTATTAGCCATCTTATTGGAAGAAGCGCATTTTCTTTCCTTTCTCAAACTATCAGCACTCGTATTGATCGTAGGCGGAACCGCAGGCGCGACATTCGCAAGCTACACTCCTGAAGAATTTGCAAATCTGATCATTCACTTGAGAGAATCTCTTTTTCCTAAGAGAGAATTTTCTCTTTCAGACGTCTTCTTGGACTTCGCGGAGAAGGCCCGCAAGAACGGATTACTATCGCTGGAAGACCAACTCGCAGGAGTGCCGGACGCTTTCTTGAGAAAAGGAATACAACTCATTGTAGATGGAACAGATCCAAGAGCTGTAGAAGAAATTTTATTCGAAGCAGCAGAAGGCCTGGAGAATAAGGAAACCCGCTCCGCAAAAATTTTAGAGACCGCCGGAGGATTTTCTCCTACGATCGGGATCATCGGAACTGTGATGGGACTCGTGAGCGTACTGGAAAATTTAGGCGCCGGGACAAGGGCGCTCGGAGAAGGGATCGCTACTGCATTTATCGCAACTTTCTACGGGATCGCATTCGCAAACTTAGCTTATTTTCCATTGGCAAACAGACTCAGGACCTGGGCATTTTCCAGGGACAGAAGAAGACAGGCAATTATCCGAGGAATTATTTCTCTGCAAACAGGAGACAACAGAAGGATCCTTGTAGAGAGAATGGCTCCGTTTTTGTAGGAGTTCCTACAGAAGGGAGGAGCGCGGCCCCCACCCGAGTTGGGTGGTGGAGGAGGGCCCGTGGGAGAAGCCTCGCTCCCTATATCATGAAATCCTAATTCCTTCAATCAAATTTTCGCGTAGAAAACTTGTAGGAGCTCCTACATTTTAATGCAAGATTATTGCTCTAGATCGAATTTATCCCTTCGTTCTTTTTACGATTCTCTTCTTCCCACATTTTATTTTCACGAACCTCATCTATCAAATAAGGCTCCTTATATTTTCGAAGAGAACCGAATTGGAACTTCCAGAACAAATCCCATCTTCTGGAGTCGAGTATTTTTCCCCTTGTTAACAGGTTTAAAGAATCATAATATTCCTTAAGTTTAGGATCTTGGATCTTATTTTCTCCGGATTCAACGGATTCAAAATAGCCGGAAGGCAAATGTCTGATCTTATGACCTACCCTACCCTTTCCTTGGATCCTAGAAAGAAGCGGATCACCTAAAGCAATGATATCGATAATATACTGATCAGGAAGAAAAAATCCGATCACACCTGTGTTATATTTAATGAACACTCTTTGGTCGGTCGCTGGGAAAAAAGGTTTTTTATTCGCCATATTAGAAAGAAGAGAGCCCTTGTTATCATGCCAAGCGAGACCGGTGCCTAAATAATACCAAAATTTCTCGTCCGTAATTCCTACCCTATCTAAAACCCAAGGATTTTTTCTCACTTGTTGTTTAATAGAATGAACAGGGGTGGAGGGAAGAAGAATATTATATAAAATTAAAGCAGATCCTAAGATATAAATCTCTTTTCTCTCTATATTCTCAAGGCGGGCCAATGCAATCCCAAAAAGAAAGATCACATAAGTGAAAAATCTTCCGGCCATAAAGTCCCCTCCTACAAAGAGGATATATATCAAGTAGGGCAAAGAAAAGAACAGAGATATTAAAATAGAACTCGAGTCTTTCCGGAAAAACGCCCGAAGGATCGCCACAATCGGAAAAAACGCAAAGATAACAGAATCCCACCTCAGTTCAAAAAGATAATACTGCAACCCTTGTGAAAGTATTTGAATAAAAGAATCTTCCACATTCGTTTTGGAATAGTACGTATTAGGCAAAAGGGAGCCGTAATACAAAGCGGAGAATAAAAACCAAAAGATTGCGGGCAAACTATAAAGAGCTATTCGAGAACTTAATGAAATATTAATTTTTCCTTTCTTAAATTCTTGAACAAAAACGATTAGAAGAGGAATTATAAAAATTAAAATAAAATCTATCCTGGAAACCAGACCAAGACTAGCAAGAAATACAAGGCCTGGTAGCTTAGATGCAGTTTCTTCTTCTTTTCTAAAATATAAATAGAAGAAGATCGCTTCGATCAGATAATTTAAAGAATTTTCTAACCCTGAGTAGGAGTAGTCCACAAAAGATCTGGAAGATAAAAGAAAGCCAAAGCCCAACCAAAAGGAGGCTTTAGAAACGGAGATCTTTCTTAAAAAATAAAATGCGGAGAGACCCCAAATAAATGAGCTAAAGAAGGACCAGAAAACTATATTCTGATACACGTAATAAAAAGGAGAAAGTGTTAAGATTAAAAGTGGATTTGTAAATGCTTGCACGCGTTCTGCGATATTCCAACGCAATCCGTAACCATTTACAAAATGATCCAAAACTCTAAAACTAATAAATGAATCATCGCTTAGCCAAGCGTTCTGATAAGAAATATAGGAAAATAAGATAAGAACTAAGGTCAGTTCGAAATAATTAGATCGAATGATCTTCTTCCAATCAAAATGAACCATTGCAGTGAGAAGCTAGGCTTCTTTTCTTTCTCCCATTCTGGAAAGAATTTCTCTGATCTTACCTTCTGCACCTTCAGGAGTTAATACCAAAAGAACATCCCCATCTTCCATCTTGGTTTTACCGGTTGGGACCAAATGAGAATCTCCCCTATAGATCAAGGTGATCAACGAGTTTTCAGGGAAATCCAATTCGTAAACGAATTTGCCTACGGAAGCAGAACCGTATGGAACAATATATTCCAGAAGTTGAGTATCGCTCTTGTCCTTGTTTTCAAATTCAAATGGATAAGAAGCCCTTTGTTCTAATGCTGCTTCCAGTCCTAAAATTCGAACTGCAAATGGAATTGTAGATCCTTGTAACAACAAAGAAGTCAATACTGTAAAAAATACTAGATGAAAGATCATCTCCGACTCGGGCAATTGTTTTGCAAAGGGAAAGGTTGCCAAAATAATCGGAGCGGCTCCCCTCAGTCCTACCCAAGAAACTAAAAGTTTCTCTCTCCAATCCACATTGAATCCTGTTAGTGCTAAGAACACTGCAGCGGGCCTTGCGATCACTATTAGAAAAACTGAAAATGCAATCCCAAGTATTGCAACAGATGGCATTTTAGAAGGGAATACCAAAAGTCCTAAGGTAAGGAACATTACGATCTGCATCAACCATGCAATCCCGTCCATAAAGCGAACATTACTTCGCTTATGAACGAAAGATCTATTTCCGATGATGATCCCTGAGATATACACCGCTAAGAACGGGTTTCCTCCGATTAGATCGGTAGCAGAGTATACGAATAGAACGGAAGCTGAAAGTAATACCGGATACAAACCTTCATAATCGAGTTTGATCCGGTTCATACCTCTATAGATCCAGTATCCTAAAAGTAGACCTAAGATAATTCCCAAACTAAACTGCTGGAAAACTGTCCATATAAGCGCATCCCAAGAAGGAGAAGAAGATCCGACAAAACCTAAAACGGACGTAGTTAATAATACTGCTAGAGGATCGTTACTGCCCGATTCCAACTCCAAAAGAGAAGTGAGCCCTTTTCTCATTCCTATATTGCTAGTTCTGAGAACGTTAAACACTGCAGCTGCATCAGTAGAAGAAACTACCGCACCCAAAAGAAATCCTATAATAGGATCGAAGCCTATCACAAAAATTGCAAACAAGGCAACGAACAAACAGGTGAGAAGTACGCCCAAAGTTCCGAGAGAAATACCTTTCCAAAGTATAGGCTTTACTTTAACCCAGTCAGTTTCCAGACCTCCGGAGAACAAGATAAATGCCAGTGCAATGGAACCGACCTTGCGAGTAAGATCCGCATCGTTGAACCAGATCTTTAGAATGCCGTCGGAACCCGCGAGCATTCCTATCGTTAAAAATATAAGTAGAGAAGGAATTCCAAATTTTGTGGAAACGCGCAATAAACCAATGCTCAAGATGATGAGACTGGAGAGAGCTAAAATTTGAAACTCGAAGTTAAGAGCGTTCAATTCCACTATGATAGATTCTAATCCGTTGAAAATTATGCGATTTCTTTTTTCATGTTAAAAAAACTATTTTCAAAACAAAAATCAAAACCATTGGACCCATTAGACCACATCAGAGTTCAGTTCGTACAATAAATCTTCTAACTCTCTCGGGTCGGTGACTTCTACCAATCTGTCTTCTCCGAATTCATCTGCTTCTATCTTCACAGCAAAATATCCGAAACTTTCTTCTCCTTTTAAAAATCCTACATCTAGATTGATGAAATCAGTTTCATCTTCTGAAGAGGGTATGAGTAAAAAATATTGGTGCTCGTCCAACTCTACTACTTCTCCTACGATAAAAGAATATGGATTTCCGTCCTCATCCAACAAGTGCAGAAGTTCATCGCCTAACTCCTCATGCTCTGTGGATTCTGTTTCCTTATCGTAAGATTCCAACATAGAGATCGCTCCGTGTAATAAAGATCGGCCCAAAAAAGGATCCGGCTTTGCCGTAAAAGGTGGACAAACCTGAAAATCCGTCGTTTATAGGATGAAATTCCGTCATTCTTGACGGAAATTCCAAATCTCCACTTGCAAAAATCTTAAAGATGCCGCATTTGGTGATACTCCGGCAACGGACTGATATGCATTCGAGTCGTGTAATTTTCCCGATTTTTATTCTCTGCCTTCTACTCTCCTGGAATTGCGGTAGGACAGATTATGATTTGGGAGAAATTCGAGAAGGTAAACTAGACGCAAAAACCTGGGACCCGAACAAAACCATTCTTTCTTTGAGAGGAGATTGGGAATTGGTTCCAGGAAAATTTTTGGCATCAGAACCTGAGCCATTACAGATCCAAGACACGATCTACGCGCCTATTCCTCAGATCTGGAATGAATTCACCAAAGACGGAAAACTTTTATTTCCAAACGGAAAAGGTTTCGGGACCTACTCCTTACATCTGCAACTTCCTGAAAATTGCCCTGAGTTGATGTTAAAAGTCCCGGATTTAGGAACTTCCTACTCAATTTATGCGGATGGAAAACTTTTAGAAACTGTGGGTAAAGTAGGAAAAACTCCGGAGACCTCGGTACCGTTCCTGCAGACTTCCATAGTTCTTCTTCCTCAAAATTTGAAAAGATTGGATTTTGAGATCTCCAATTTCGCTCATATCAACGGAGGTCTCTGGTTTACTCCTGAGATCGGGATACCTTCTCTTATATTAAAAAAATTGCATTATAGCCAAGCGATGGATGTGGCAAGCTCTGCGGCGGTTTTGGTTCTTGCGATCTATCAGATCATGGCCTTTCTCAGAACAAGGGAAGAAAAAAGCCAATTATACTTTGCATTATTCTCCTTAGCTTCCGTGTTCCGATTTTTCCTAACCGGAAATCGATTATTCAATTATATATTCCCAGAGGTGCCTTGGGAAATCAGTTATAGATTGGAATATTTGAGTACTTATGTTCTTTGTTCAGGATTTTTGTCCTATTCTGCTACAGCATTTAAACAGGATTTCCATCCCAAAACGGAAAGGATCTCTATGATCATAATGCTATTTTTCTCAATTCCCACTCTGGTATTGCCTGCAGAATATTATGCGAGATTACTATTTCCATTCCAATTCACAATTCTGATAGGCGGGGCTTACACTCTATTAGGTTGCGCGAGAGCAGTCATCCATGGAAGACCAGGTTCCAGATTTTTCTTAGTTGGGATCTCGTTCATAATCATTGCTGGAATAAACGATATCCTGTCCTCAAATTATATATTAAATAATCATTACATACTTGCACCGGCAATCTTTCTGTTCATATTCTTTCATAGCCTTGGCTTTTCATTTTCCTTCTCAAGAGTTTTAAGGACTTCTATGGAAGCAGAAAAGGGATTACAGATCGCCAACCAAAACCTGAATGAATTGAAAACGGAATTGGAAAACAAAGTAGAATCAAGAACAGTACAGCTTACTGCCGCAAAAGAAAAAGCGGAATGGGAAGCCAAATATAGATACGACTTCCTGGCAATTATGAGCCATGAGATCCGCACTCCCCTGAACGGACTCTTGGGAACTTCTAATCTTCTGTCCGAAACTTCCTTAACCCAAGAGCAAAAAGAATACGCGGAGATTATCCAAGCATCAGGAGAGAATCTTCTCCACTTAGTGAATCAATTATTAGATCTTTCTAAAATAGAAAACCATCGTTTCGTGTTGGAGATCCTGCCATTCGACCCGTTTGCCGTTTTGCAAAGGGCCGCAAGGATGGTAAAGGCCAGAGCGGAAGAGAAAAGGGTTTTAGTGGATATTTCTTATCCGGAGCATCATCCTGGAATATTCTTAGGAGACGAAGGAAGGATCCAACAAGTACTCTTAAATCTTTTGAGTAACGCTATCAAATTTACCGGCTCCGGAGGGAAAGTCAGCCTTGGAGTTCGTTTTTATGGAGAAGATCTTTTTTCCAGAGTTTTGGAATTCTGGGTAGAAGACGATGGAGTCGGGATCGCAGAAGAACAAGCAGCAATATTATTCGAACCTTTCGTTCAAGCGGACTCTTCTGTCGCTAGAAAATTCGGAGGAAGCGGACTGGGTCTAACTATCTCCAAAAAATTAGTAGAGCTTATGGGAGGAAGTATCCGAATCACAAGTTCTCCAGGAAAAGGATCTAAATTTTCCTTTTTACTTCCCTTCCCGCAAGAAGAACCTGAAAAACAAGAATTGGAAGAAGAGGCAGCTCCTCCTATCATTCTACCTCCTCTCAAAATCCTACTCGTGGAAGACCAAGAATTTTCCAGAAGAGTTGCATTCGACATTCTCACTAAGCTCGGAATGAAAGTACATTCTTTAGGAATGGGAAAAGACGCACTTGTTCAATTAGATAGAGAAACTTACGAAATTATACTTTTAGATATCGATCTTCCTGATATTAGCGGCTTAGAAGTTTCAAAGAGAATTAAGGAAACTTATGCTCATCCACCTTATCTTGTTGCCTGGACAGCCCACGCGTTGCCAGGTTCGGAAGAATTTTTTGAAAGTTCAGGATTCGATTCTTATCTCAAAAAACCTTCTCTTAAAAGGGATTGGATCCTATTTTTAGAAAGATATGTGCTAAGTAGACCGAAACCCGCAGGTTAATTATTCAAAATGCGTAATATATTCTTTTTTATTTTTGTATCGCTCGTGCTGCTTGGATCTTCCGACTGTAATTCCGGAGGAAGGCAAGATTGTGGTAGGGCAACTCCTAGCGATAAAAAGACTGGGGAGATGTTACAGGCAGCATGTTTGACAAATCCGAACAATAAAAATATCTGCGATCTATATTTGTTGGAAGCAGTCTTCCATACGCATTGCTGGTAGGATAATCAGAATTCTTCGAAAGGAAGTTTGTTCTTTTTGGAATTATTGCAGTCTTTACAAGCAGGAACCAAATTAGCTTTAATAGACTTTCCTCCTTTTGCTAAAGGAATCAAGTGATCCATGGTGAGTTCGTCAGGCGGAAATTTTTTGCCGCAGTAATGACAGATCCCGTCCGCTTTCTTTTTTCTCCACCAAGGAGTTTTGCGCAATTCTTTCGCGATTTGTTTTTGTTTTTTGATCTCGGATTCGCTTACCCAAAGAAGAGGCTCTTCCGAATATTCTCCTGGACCGCTCATAAATTAAGAATATTGGATCCAATCAGAACCTGGACCGGACCAGGCCAAACGTAAGAAAGAAGATTTAGATTCGCAAGTCACTCCTTCTTTGATCCCGAAAGCAGTAACTAAAACAGTATCTCCTGTTTTCAGATCCAGGTCTTCTAATTTACATTCTCCACTTAATACCATCAAAACGTGGAACACAGGCTCGGACGAAAAAGAAGGAAGAGAAAATTTCTGAGTAGAATCGATCTCTAAAATTTCCATTCTGAACTTATCATTTGCAGTTAGAACCGAACGATTAAATTCGAAAGAATCGATCCGTTTAGGATCCAATCTGTCTTTTGGATCTGCGGAAGAAAAATCCAAAACATCCAATGCTTTTTTAAGATGTAACTCTCTTGGTCTTCCGTAATCATACACTCTATAAGTGGAATCAGAAGATTGTTGGACTTCCATCAAAAGGATCCCGCCACCGATCGCGTGGATTCTTCCTGGGTTTAAAAGAAAAGAATCCAGTTCCTTTACTTCTACTTCGTTTAAAATTTCTTCTACTCTGTTTGTTTGTACGTATTCTGAAAATTCTTCTTTATTTGTTTGTTTAGAGAATCCGCAAACTAGTTTAGAACCTTTGTCTGCTTGTAAAACTGTCCAAGCTTCTTTTTTACCTGCACTTTCAGGATCAAACTTCTCCGCGTATGCGTCGTCCGGATGGACTTGTACTGATAATTTTTCCTTAGCATCAATCAATTTGATCAATAATGGAAAGTTCTGTCCTTTAAAAGGTTTTCCAAGCACTGTCTCGTAATTGGAAGTATATACTTCTCTGAAGGTTTTTCCGGAACATTCTCCGTTCGTAATTTTGGAAAGATCTGAACCGTAATCCGAAATTTCCCAGGACTCGCCTATATCTCCCGAAGGGATAGAACGTCCCAATACGGTTTCTAATTTTCTACCGCCCCAGATTTTTTCCTTATAGATGGGCTCGAATTTTAAAACCTTCTGCATATATGCCTATTTTTTTTGACCCTGGAAGAGTTCAATTTTAACTTTTAAGATCCGCTTCTTGAAATGAGTAAATACATCGGGGCGAAACCCGGATAGATCCAAGGTGTAGATCCTGCCCGGGATCAAAGTCCCTGGTTCGGGGCTCCATTTTAGGTATCTGTAACTTTTGTAACTGCCCTTTCCACCGCAGGAGGCGCAGTTCAGATCCGAACCTCTACATTCAGGGCACATGGTTCTAACTACCAAAGGAATGGCAGCGAATATTCTACCCAATAACTCTTCCGGTTTGAGGCAGATCCGAATATCATGATAGATACCTGTGTATTTTTTGCGATCCCTGCTTCTCATTCCGGCGCGAAGAAGGCCCCTTCTTGCAAATTCAACCGCTTGGGTGGCAAATAAGATCCTAGATGGTGGGATCAAATGGATTCCATTTTTTGCATGTTCTTGTCTTTTACGGATCTTAAATTCTTGATCGAAACGAGAACGTTCTTCCGGTTTAGAAAGTATTTGATAGGATTCTAAAACTTTTAAGAACACAGGTTTGGAACCTGTGAGCCTATTGTCCGGATGGAAAATTTTGGCGAGTTCTCTATATCTATGTTTAATAGATTCCTGGCTTGCACCGAAGCCAAGGCCCAGAACCCTGTAATGATCTGTCCAGGCCGAACTCATGATAAAATTTTAGACTCTAAAAATGGTTTAACGATTCGAATTATATTCTTGGAAGGAACCACCACTTTCCAATCCGTCAAGCATAGTGTCCACATCCTTCCTATCTGCACGGATCGTTCCTTCCACATACTTGTCTATTGCTTGAACCACTTCTGCAAGATTGTCACGATACGAACGAACAAACTTAACTCTTTGGTTCGGGCTCCTGATATTACCGAGACTATACACTTCTTCTTTTGTTCCGGCATCCGTTTTTCTTTTCACAACTAAGACAATATTGGAAGGATCGGAGGCGGCAACCTTCTCATTTTTTAATTCTCCGATCTCATCGTTGATCGGTCTGAGTTTAGTAACCAGCGATTTTCTAGTGATAAAACGGACTCCATCCAGTTTTAGGGAACCTTCTCCCCCCGAAACTTTTAGATAAAACTTTTTATCGATTAAATATCTGTCGCGGACCGGAAAATTGAAAGTTTCCATCGCAGGAACAAACTGGAAATACTCATTATCAATAATTTTTTTCCTTCTGTTAAGGAAAGGGAGCATATCCTCTATTCTTTTATGAAAATCTTTGATGTCTTTGGTCAGTCCTTCTATGTCACGGACCTGCATTGGCTCGTATGGAAGAACTTTGATCTGACCGTCCTTCTCGAAGTCCTGAGAAAATATTTCCCAAGTGAATAAGGATATCAAAAGAAGTAAGATAGACAGTTTCTTCATTCGTATGAGTCCGGACGATTCCTATATTTAGTGTCGTCCATTCCGTCAAAAAGCCCGGAATTTTCCTAAAAATTCGTTGAATTCCGGCCGGATTCTACGAAAAGGGAAGGGACGGATATGGAAATCAGCATTAGAAAATCCAGCGAAACAAATATAATCAGCCTCTCCGGGAGCCTGGACATCTATACGTCCATAGATCTCAAAAACTTTTTCGAACAGAACATTGATCGAAATAACAATAACGTTGTGATCAACCTGGAAAAGTTAAACTATATCGATTCTTCCGGGATCGGGATGCTGATTAAACAATTGAATTATGTCCAAGAGTTGAGCGGAAAATTTTTCATCGCGAACATGAAACCTGCGATCGAAAAAGTTTTCAAAGTGGCGGGACTGACTTCTTATTTCCAAACTCTTTCAGAGTCCGAATTCACCAGCCAGTTTCCCTGATCTTCAAGGATATTCTGGGGCTGTGTACGACAAAAACACGTCCCAAACTCCCCAAAATCTACCCTTTTCTCCCGCTAACGGTGTAAGATTCAAATTTAGTCTTCCTTCCCTCAACTCGGATGGATCAACTTCGATATATACTGGAGGAGTTCCTGCGTAGATAGACTTGGAGTATAAGTTTACATCCGGAAAGCGGATCGTTCTTTTCAAGATCCCGTTTGCAGAAATTCTAAGCTCTCTATCCGGCAAAATCGCTGCATTTTCCGTCTTGGAAAATAAAGTTAGATCGAAATAAACGTATATAATGTCTTTTCTGTTCGGATTGGCAACGAGTAGGATATCCAACCCGGTTTCAGGGACCATTCTGCATTGGTTGTCGAATAGTCGACCTGTCCCGGAACCTGGAGCCGGATCTTTTCTATCTGGAGCTAATTTCAGACCATTATGATAGGCCCAAATAGAAAGTTCGGGGAAGGTTCTATAATCCTCGGAAATATAGTTTTCTCCCCCCATCGGTTTGGAGAAATTCTCAAAATTTTTCGTTTTCCGATTTTCCTGACTGATCGGACCCTGTCCGGCAGCGGCAAGAATTAAGAATAAGAGAATTGCAATTCGGCGCCAGTCCATCTTTTTAGAATATCGACCGTCCTTTGGAGAGAAACTTGAAAATTCTTAGAAGTCTGGAGAACTTAAAAAGCAACCTAAAGACTTCCACAGTCGTAACTTTGGGGAATTTTGACGGGATCCATCTGGGGCACCAGGCTCTTTTAGAAAGAACCAAGGAAATTTCTCTAGAAAAAGGACTCCCTTCCTGTGTGGTCACCTATTACCCCAACCCTGCGTTAGTCTTAGGAAAGGACAAGGACCTAGGAGGGATCACAACCCAGGCAGATAAGGAAAGTTTAATAGAATCTTACGGAATCGATTGGCTAGTCGTTGTTCCGTTCACTTTAGAATTCGCCCAAATAGAAGCGGAAACATTCTTAAAAGAAATCCTAATTAACCAACTGGGAGCGAAATCCATTCTGATCGGATTCAATCATTGTTTCGGAAAAGGAAGAAGAGGCGATTATGAACTTCTCAAAAAATACTCCTCCGAATTCGGATACGATCTGCAAAAATTAGATCCTGTGTTTCTTGGCACCACAAAACTTTCTAGCTCCTATATTCGCTCCTTATTGAGAGAAGGTAAGGTAGAAGATGCGGAAGAATGTCTCGGAAGAGAATTTTCAGTCACAGGAACGGTTGTCCATGGCCACCAAAGAGGAAGAACCATAGGATTTCCTACTGCTAATGTGCAACCTTTGCCTGAACTTATTCTTCCCGGAGTTGGAGTCTACGCAGGAAGAACTGAAATAGAAGGTAAAACTTATCCTTCTATGATCAATATTGGAAATAATCCTACTTTTGGCGATCAAGCAGTCACATTAGAAAGTCATATATTCGATTTTTCTGATGATATCTATGGGAAGAAGGTAAACGTCATTTTTACCCAAAAGATCAGAGAAGAGATCAAATTCCCCGGTGTAGATGCCTTAGTCTCCCAATTGAAGAAGGACGAGACTCTTTCCAGAAGGATCCTGCAAGAAAGATAATAGTCTGGATCGTATAATATTTTCTTAAAGTTTAAATCCGCCGAATAAAGGAATTCCCTTTCTTCCTAAAAGGATCCCTTCCAAATCCTTGGGAGGAGTATAGCGTAGAATATTGGCAAATAGATGAGTAGGAATATGATCGGCCCAATTCGGTACGGATTGAAAGAATGGGTCCCAATATAAGGAGTCTGAGTCCTCTTCTTCCGCCCAAACAATCTCTCTTCCGGCAAATTCCTCGAACCAAGACTTTAAAGAATTCAGCAAATTTGATTTATTTAAAACACCGATCCCTTTCGAAAAATCCAAAAGGTATTTTGGAGAGTATTTTGCCTGACAGGACTCGTTAGAACAGGTGATATAGCTGACTTCTTCCAGGAATGCAGCCCAATCCCTGAGTCTTCCTCTGGACTTGTACCAAGGAGTTTTGCTAATTACCCCGCATTCAGGGCAGATACATACAGGAGTGAGAGTGACTCCCTTCAGGGAAAGTATGGGAGCTTCTTTAAAAGGATACGATATTGATTCTTGGATCAAATAATCGGAGCTAGGTTCCATCGTTCCTACCAAATCCAGTCCACTCATTCGATTTTCCTCTTAGGCCGTGACGGAGCGTTAGTCGCGTCAATCCTATATACAATGTCGTCTAACGCAATTAATTTTCTTAATAAACAAATCCTAATTTTTCGGGATTTTGACTCTCCAAAAACTACGGTTTTCCGGCCCAAAAAAGGTCCGTCGACAAGTCATTCGGGATTGATTCCGAATTAGGACCCGGTTAGGATGCCTCGAAGCTTCGGGCCTATGAATTATTACCTTTTTCTGCCAATAAGCGCTCTAATCATAAATACTCTTCTTATTTCATATGTTTTCGCGAGAAGGTTCCGAAGTGCGGTCATCCGAGACTTTTTACGATTCGTTCTATTCTTAAATCTTTGGCTGGTTTCTTATATTTTATATTGGAGTATGCTTCCTCCGGAATGGATGACTCCTATTTTTAAACTTTCTTGTTTTACCTGGATCCCAGTTGGCCTCTTATTTTTAGAAACGGTATATAGATTTTTAAACATTCGTTCGACAATCCTTCTCCCATTCTTTCGCTTTGCTGTGGTGCTGACCATCTTCCTGACAGCTTCTACTGATTGGATCATCAAAGGTTCCATTTTATACGATTGGGGATACGAATTAGAGCCTGGGATTTTGTTCGTTCCATTCAGCACGGTCGCAGTGAGTGGTCCTGCGATTTGGGGACTATATCTTCTTTTAAAAGAAAGGTTTAGGACAAAACAAAGAAAGATCAGACAACAATTAAATTACTGGATCTGGGGCACAACGATCGCATTAGGGATCAGCGCTTATACTGAACTGTTCAACCTGGACGAACAAGGTAGATTTTTATTCGTTCCTTTGAGTCCGGCAGCGATCAGTATACAAGCGTTCTTCATTTTTGTTGCGATCACACGATACGGTTTTTTAAATATCAGTTTAGAAAGGATTGCTGTAGAATTGTTCCGAGACATCCACGACGGAATTATTCTTACAAAAGAAAACCACGAGTTCTTTTTTGCAAATCAAGCGGCGATCGCGATCTTAGACGGCTCTCCTTCTAAAGAAGGTTTATTCAAACCGGAATGGCATTTTGCAAATTATAGGGAAGAACAGGATCATATTCCAAGAGACTACCAATTAATAGGCAACTCAGTATTACAGTTCATAGAGCTAACTGTTTCTGAGATCAGGATCACGGAGAATGAATCGGGGACCTTATATCTATTGCGTGACATCACCGAAAAAAAGGCAGCCCAAGAAAAAATCCACCAACTATATTCACAAATCGTAAACGACTTGGAGATTGCTCGAGTTACTCAAGCTTCTATCATTACCCAAAAATTTCCGGATAAGGGTTCTTATAGGATCCATTCTTTTTTCCAACCCATAGACAAGGTGGGCGGGGATATGCTGAGAGTAATTGAACATCCCGAAGAAAGAGTAGATATACTATTTGCAGATGTTTCCGGACACGGAATAGCGTCTGCGATGGTCGGAGGAATGCTTTCTATCGCGTTCCAGATCGTGTCGGATAAAAAACTTTCTCCCAAGGAAAGTTTATCCGAGATCCATGAAATGCTTTCTAAGGTTGTATTACACCATCACATCTCCGCAGTCTATACAAGTTTTTATCCTAACGAAAACAGAATCCGGTTCTCTTATGCGGGACATCATCCTATGCTTGTATTCAGAGAAGGCAAAATTTATCCACTGGAAGGAGAAGGTAGGATCTTACTCGCAGTCAAGGAACTACATCTGAACGATTATCATTTCGATCTACAACCTTCGGACAGATTATTATTCTATTCTGATGGTTTATATGAAGTGAAGAACGGTCTAGGAGAAATTTTCGGTTACGAAGAATTCTTAGACTGGATCGGAACAATGGCGGACAGAGATACTCGATCTCTATTAGAAGCAGCTCATAGAAAGGCATTAGAATTCGGGAACGGAAAACACAATGACGATTTGGCGATGTTGGCTTTGGAGATCGGGCCATGAATCCATATCTGATCCTTCCATTATTCGCATTATTTATCAATCTATGGTTGTTCACTTATGTTTTAGCGTTAAAAGGAAAGCATAAAGTAGTTCATCTATACCTTTTATATTCCGGGGCATTAAGTCTCTGGATCATTTCCATCGTTTTGTATTGGTCATTCTTACCTTTCCATTGGATGACTTGGATCTTTAAGATCAGTTCCATTTCCTGGTTATTAGTTGGTCCTTTATTTTTAGAGTTCGTATTCGCATTTTTATCAAAAAACCCGAATATAGTTTTATATCTTTTGAGAGGATTAGCGCTCGCAATTTTTCCGATCACATTGACGACCGACTGGATCATCGCAGGAGTAGAAAGAAAATACTGGGGAGACATGCTCATCCAAGGCCCACTTTACGTGTATGGGATCAATCTTCTCACTGTTTCTCCTCCTGTGTACGCCATCTTTCTTTTGATCTTTGAATCCAGAAAAGAAGAGATAGGATTCAGAAAACAATGTTATCTTTTGGCATTCGGAACATTTCTATCTTCAGTACTTGGATTTTTGACAACAGTACTCCCTCGGATCTTATCCCAAGGAGATCTGCATTATCCTCCTTTGAGCGGAAGTGTAAGTGTGATCCAATCCGCCTGCGTATTTATCGCAATTGCAAAGTATGGCTTTTTAGAGATCCGATTAGAAAAGATAGCGCTCCAATTGTATGCAAAACTTAGAGAAGGCGTTATCCTATTGTCAGCTTCAGACGATTTGCTATATTGGAACGAAAGCGCAAAAGAAATGTTAGGTTTTCCTAAAATAACTGCTGCTCCGGAAAAACTGGATCTAGGAAAATTTTTAGAAGGATTTACAAGAAGGCCCTTCTCCAGGATGGACTTCAAAAGAAAATTTTCAGAAACAAAACAAATCTCTCCTGACGAAGATATGCTCCCCTCTTCGAATTCAGTTTATTTAGAAGTTTCCAAATCGGAAATCCCGATCTCAGGCAAAGACTTAGGGAGAGTGTATGTTCTCCGAGACATCACTGAAAAAAAAGAGGCGTCCGAACGGATCAATATGCTCTATTCAAGAGTGATCCAAGACCTGGACATCGCAAGAGAAGTACAGAATACGATAACAACTCGTGATTTTCCTTCTTCGCATAAATTCAAAATATTCTCCTATTTCCGTCCTTACGATCACGTAGGAGGGGACGTTCTGAATTGTTCCGAAAGTGCAGACGGAAGCCTGGAGATCTTATTTGCAGACGTTTCAGGACATGGGATTTCATCAGCAATGGTGGCCGCAATGGCATCCATCTCTTTTAACGTATTTTCCAGAAAAGGAAATAAGCCTAAGGAAGGCTTACTATTCACGAACGATCTACTTTCTTCCGTAGTAACCCAACATTTTATCTCCGCAGTTTTCCTTAGATACGATCCGAATACAAGAATATTAGAATATAGTTATGCAGGACACCATGCAGGACTTCTTCTCAGAGATGGAGAAACCTTGGATCTACAAGGAAAAGGAGGAGTCTTACTCGCGGTTGGAACTCCAATTTTGGAGGATTTTCAGATACAACTAAAACCTGGAGATAGAGTATTATTGTATTCTGACGGTTTATTCGAGGTCAGAGGATCAAAAGGAATTCCTATGGGCAATACTACTCTTGTGGAAGCTGTAAAAAAACTTTCTTATCAAGATTCGGATAGCCTGATCCGCTCCTTAGTATCCTATTCGGAATCCTTCGGAGACGGGATCATGACTGACGATCTCACGTTATTCTGCTTAGAAATTACGGATTAAACCGCTAAAGAATCCGCTTGCTCTTTTACTTTTTCCAAAAATGGAAGAAATTCATCCAGAACGGCAGGTATCTCATACTCGATAATATCCCCGGCACGAATGATATCTTTTTCTTCCAGTGCCAAAGCAACAGATGCCAAAGTATCGTTTAAGTCGTTTGTCTTTTCTTCAAAAGTCCTTTCTGCAATTTGGATCTTGGAGAAGTCCATACCTGGAAGTTTTTGTCTTAAAGTGATAAAGGAAGTCAGAAGTACATTGATCTGAGAAACAGACTGAGTAAGAAGATGTGTTGCCACCTCGTCTTTTCCAGCCTGATAACTTTCGTTAACTTTTACGAAACTTTCTTTCAAAGCAGGAACTGCCTTGATGAAAGTATCTAAAATTTCTCTTAGAGTAGGAAGTTCTAGATCTAGAACAGAAGCCCTTGCGACCAGATCCATCACAAATAATTTCAGGTCCCGCAAATATTCCAAAAATTCTTCGATCGCAGTGGTTCCATCCAGTTTGGAAGAATTGCGACTCAATTCATCTAGGATCTCACTTACTGTAGAACCGGTTCCCATTGGTTTGATCTGATCGTATTTCAGTTTTAAAAGTTTACCTGCAGATTCCAAAAGACTTCGGATCCATTCGATCCCGTCTCCTAACTCCTTGGATTCTTTTTCAGTCAAAGAATCTCTACCAAGTAAAGTAGTTCCGACCTTATCAACATAAGAATCCAACTCGTGAAGAGAACTGATCAAAATATCCAATTCCTCTCCCACAAAAAACTCCATTTTGGAGGCATTTGAAATGGAAGAATCACGCATTGTGTTCTGGGTAAATTCCTCACCGTCCACAACGCAGGATAATAAAAATTTACCGTTAGTTTCCACCCAACGACGTACCGCGTCGAAAACCTCTCCAAGGTTCTTTTCATTTTCAATGACGCTTTCCAATTTTTGCTCGTTTACGAATATTTCCACGGTGATTCCTCCGTTTATATTATAATTCCTTTATTTATCGTCTCCGCCCTGTCCCCTACTGAGATTATTATTCAGATAGGAACCGACGGCCTTATTTCTACCCACACCCTGTTCCATATACAGGAACTTTTCTTTGAGTTTTTTTTCGTAACTCATTAGGTGTGATTCAAAGTTTTTGATCTTCTTATTATTATCGGAAACTTGTTCTTCTAATAACTTGATCTTGCTTGTTACCAATCCGCCTGCGAACTGAGTATAAGGTTTCAAATGTTCTACCAGGTTTACGCCAACTCCGGTATCCATTCTCGCATCGGAATTTGTATCTTGGGCGAACAAATGACGTACTGCATCCGGATTCTCTGCAAGTTTTGCTGCAAGTTTTGCCTCATCTAGAGCAAGCAAACCTTCTTGGATATCTGCCCATTTGCTTCCCACGTCACCTGTTGAAATTCCAACATCGGAAAGAGTTCTGATCTCAGAATTCGGGTAAGCAGGAAAAGAAGAAGTAGTCACTGTTTTCATACCTGCGACTAAACGGATGACCGAATTCTCACCGGCCAAAATACCGGTTTTAGTTTTTCCTTCCCAGAAGGATCGGGTAATATCAGGATCTTCCAGTTTAGAGTCGCTGATGCCGCTTTCTCTATTGACCGCAGTGGCGTCTTTTGAGTATTTTAAAACATTATTATATGCTTCTATAAATTCTTTGATCATTCGGATCCCTTTTACGGAATCGACTTTAATATCTACTGTAGCAGGGCCACCTTCGCTCTTCTTGTTCAGGTTTAGAAGAACCCCGTCCAAAACATCGGTTAGACCCTCGTTTTTAGGTCGAGTAATCTCGATCCCGTCTACTAAAAAGACCGCATCTTTAGCTTCTACAATTGTCTTTGCAGGTTTAGCTCCGTTAAATTCAGCAGGAAGAACGAATCTGAAATTAGAGAATTCCTTTTCTTTTCCGGTTTGGTTGATTACGATTACCTTATGGATCTTCTTTCCATCCATATTGGATTTAAATGTAATACGGACCTTTCCTTCTTTATGATAAGCTTGCTCTAAAAATACTTTATCCTGTTCGTCTTGGTCGTAGATCACACCCAAGGAGATCGTCTCTCCTTCTTCCAAAGGTTCAGAAAGAGTAGCTTCAATTCTTGCTCCCTTCTTCCCTTCTCTTGCATTCATATGAAATTGGAATGCTTGTTTAGAACTTAATTTTATCTTAGATGGTTCTTTTTTCTCGGGATCCGCTGCGACAAATGTAGGTTTAGCAGTCGCGGTCATTCCGTATTTGTCCGGCTGAAATGGATTTGTCTGGCTTGCTTCCCAAGGAAGATAAAAAGATTGCGGAGGATCCTGAGGAAGCATTCCTCCCACAAGAGAAGCGGCTTTGAGCACTCCATTCGGATCGTCAAACTTCAATTGATTGTCTTTACCGGATTGAGAAGCAGCTAACGTAAGGACCGTTTTATCTTGATCCACTTTAACGATAGTAGGTTGAATGATCCCCGCAGCAGCAGTGCGAATCGTGAGATAAAGATCTCGAATCGTTCCACCTTGGAACTCTATCTCCTTCTCTATTTCTCCCGAAATAACTTTAAAAGTACCTGCAGGTATCTTTCTTTCAGAATCGATAGGATCGCCTGAGATCTGATGGAATGTAGCGAGCTCTTTCACTTCTATCTTACGTTTTCCACTGCTTGCAGAGCGCGCAGCATCTCCGGTAATCACACCTTCCGGATCGGAAACGATCGACTTAGTCGCAAAAGGAGCAGTGAAAGAAATAATTTCTCTAGTTTTATTTTGGAGGTCTGTAGTAAGAGTTTTAAGATCGGACCATGCCTTGACCTGAGCCTGATTGAAACCGTTTTGTCTTTCCAAACGGCGAATCGGCTTTGCTTCCAGCTCTACCAGTTTTTTTACGATCTGATTCGTATCCTGGCCGGAACTCAGTCCCGGAATAGAGAATGCGGGCATAGTCCCCTCCTTCTAATTCCATCGACCGATTTCCTAAAAGTATAAGGGCAAAAAACGCTTTTTTTCGATCTTAAACCGTCTGTCTTGCCGAAACCTTTACTTTCAATTTCGCCTTAAGACCTTCCATATAGCCAAGGCTATCAAGGTTATACTCTTCGACATGAGACAGACGATCTGCTCTAAGCTCTTCCGGAATACGAAGCGTAGAACGATAGAATAACAAACCGGAAAGAAGTCTGGCACTTGCCCATACGATCTCGTCTGCAGTTTCCTCTCTCTCCTCTGAAGTGGCTAGATCCTTATACATTGTGACGGCCTCTTGGAAACCGTCCCAAACATCGGAAAGAACCTTGGTCTCTTCGGTCGGGAAATGCGACCATTCGTTATCTATATATTCTCTCAAGAAACCATGACCGCTCATACCTGTGACAATCCCACCGATACTTGCATTGACTTGGATCTGAGAAGTTCCGTCGTAGATAGTTGTGATCCTAGAGTCTCTGTAGATTCTGGAAACATCATAGTCTTCAGTAAAACCTGCTCCTCCATGAAGCTGAACAGCGTCACCGGCAATCTTTACACAGGACTCGGAGCAATAAAACTTGGAAATTGGCGTAAGTATTCCGGCTAACTTTTCCCAATATTTCAGGACCACATCCGATTTCAGATCTCTTTCGGTAGCGCCCTTTTCTTTCAGATGATCTCCTCTAAAATAATATAGATCCATTGCACGAGCGCCTTCCAACATTAGGCAGCGCATCGCCATGGTTTCTCTTTCCATTCTGCGTAAAATTTTTCGAACGGCAGGAATGGTCCCAATCGGTTTTCCAAATTGGATCCTTTCAGAAGTATATTTTTTAGTTTCGGATAACGCTGCTTGTGCGATCCCAACTCCTTGTTGAGAAATTCCCATACGAGCACCATTCAACATTCCCATCGTATGTTTGATTAGTCCGTGACCTTCTTCTCCTATCAAGATACCTGGAGTGTTTTCTAAAACGATCTCGCAAGTTGGAGAACAATGTAGTCCCATCTTCTTTTCGATCCCTGCAACTTGCACATCTTTAGATTGAACCAAGAAGAAAGAAAGACCTCTCGCACCACTTCCAGGATTTCCGGTTCTAGCTAAGAGCAAAAGGATCGCGGGAATTTCTCCTGTGCCACAACCTTGGGTGATAAATCTTTTGGTCCCATTTAACAGATAAGTATTTCCTTCTTTATGAGTCGCCTTAGTACGAAGCCCTGGCAGATCGGAACCGTGATCGGGTTCTGTGAGTCCCATCGCGCAGGCAAATTCTCCCGCAGCCAAACGAGGTAACCATTCGTCTTTTAATTCTTCACTTCCGTTTTTTTCGACAATCTCCGCTAAGTTTACACATCCTATGGAAATACAAACGGATGCATCCACTCTATATAAGATTTCGCTAAAGAATGCGCGAACGGTCCAAGGAATTCCTAAACCACCGTATTTTCTGGAAAACCCTGTAGGCTGTAATCCCGCGTCTCTGGCTTTTCGGACAATTTCCAAAAGTTTTTCGGGGAATACAACTTTTCCATTCTCGAATTTTACTCCAACCTTGTCTAATTCGGCCACATAAGGAGCAATCTCTTTACCTGCAAATTCCCCGACGGAATCCAGTAATGTTTTATAATATTCTAATGCTTCTTCATGAGAAGAAGGAGCGGTAGCAAATCTTTCGTCTCCTGCCTTATATTTTGCGGCGTCGGCAAACCCACCTTCGTAGGAATCTACAATTTCCTTCCAATTGATAATATGATCGAAATGTAACCTCAAGTCGGATACATCGTTAAAGTAGTTATTTTGTAGCATGATCAGAAGATTCCTTTAGGAGATAATAGAGTATCTTCTCAGAAAGAGAAAGGTCAATTCGTTTTCAAGATAGAAACATGCGAATGAACCGGTGTTAGTTTGAAGGGCAAAATATCGAAACGGGCGACGTTCCCGAAGGTAATTTTCGCTCTAATTCAAATTACAACAAACACGAACTGCATCCATTAGTTTATTCACGTCCCAAGGTTTTGGGATCACTGTATAAGTTCCTGCTTCTTTTTTGACCCTGTCGACTGCGGCGGCATCGACATGTCCTGTGATCAAAATAGATCTAATATTGGGATACTTTTGATGGACCAAAATTAAGAACTCGTCTCCCTTAATCCCCGGCATCAACCAATCGGAAAGGATCAAGATCACATTTACACCGGCGCTCACCAGATCATCTATAACTTCCATAGCTTCTTCTGCGTTTAAGGCGGTCTCGTATTGGAATAAATTTCCAAGTTGTTTCCTTAATTCCTTTTGTAAGGTAATTAAAATGATCGCCTCGTCATCCACGCATAGGATCGCATTCCGCGATGTTTCAGTTTCCAATAGATTCCTCTTTTTTACGGTTCGCCGGTTTCAGCCAAACTTCGAACCTAGTACGCCCAGGTTCGCTCTCAAACTCTATTTTTCCGTCCATCTTCTCTATTATCTTTTTGCATATATCCAAACCAAGACCGATACCTTCTCCAGGATTTTTGGTAGTGAAGAATGGATCGAAAATTTTATCTTGTATCTCTTTCGAAATTCCGGAGCCGGAATCAGTGAAAGAAACTATAATCCAAGATTCTCTTTTCTCTATCGAAATTTCGATTTTACCCTTATAGTTCATGGCCTGCAATCCATTATTTAATAGATTGATCCATACTTGATTCAACTTATCGGGATCTCCGAGACAAAGCTCGTTTGTACGATAATGTTTAACTACTTCTACCCCGTATTTGATCTTATTATGATATAGAGCTATGATTGTTTCCAATTCCACTTCTATGTCGACCGGGATAAGCTCTTCATTTCCGTTATGCGTGCCAGGGTTTAAATAATTTTTGAGAGCATCCACAACGTAAGACGCCTTTCCTGTAGCGATAGAGATCACATTACTGAACCTTACGACAGAAGCGATAGATGAAACTGCATTCAGAATTTTTAGAGAATTTTCGGTTTTCAACAGATCAGGAAGTTTCTCTCCCAATCTATGGATCCCCAACTCTAGGATCATATTCACCGCGTTCTCCGGATCGGGAACAGAAGCTTCTTTAAATACTCGAACGAGCTCCCTTCTCAAAGAACGATTCGGCAAGATCTCCGCCTGAGAGATTTCCTTTAGACTTTCATCTAACAGAAATTTGAAATGTTCGATTTCCATTTTGTTTAAACTAAGAAGAAGGTCGGGTATTTCCTTAATCTCTTCATATAAGATATCTAAAATGGCACGATTCGAAGAGACGATCGCACCTAAAGGTGTGTTTAACTCGTGGGTCATCCCCGCAGCAAGTTGGCCTAAGGCAGCTAATTTTTCGGAAAGAAGAAGTTGGCTTTGCGTTTCTTTCAGCTCATTGGATATTTTTTTCTGGTATTCCAATGATTCTTTTAGATCTACATTCGTTCTTTTTAATTCTTCTGTTCTCTGATCGATCTTACGCTCCAGATTTGCATTTAGATCTAGGATGGTTTCTTCCGCTTCTTTACTCTTAGTAATATCATTCGAGATCCCGAAGATCTGAGTCGGGATCCCTTCCGAGTCCCTCTTGTAGATCAATTCTCTGGAAACGAACCAACGCCATTTCTCATCTTTATGCCGCATCCTGTATTGGTGCTCTATTACATCTTTGTCTAAAGCGTTTAAATATTTCGGGATAACATCGGTCAAATAATTCTGAAAATCATCTGGATGCATAAGTGATCTAAGAAATGAATTTCCCATTCCCTGGATCTCTTCCACGGAATATCCCAACAGCCTTTCTACTCCTATATTGCTATACACGTTCTTTCTATCTTCTATATCATAGATATATAATATATCCGGACTGATATCCAAAATGGATTCGATAAATCTGTTCCTTTCTAAAAACTTCTCTTCAAAATTTTTGCGTTCGGTGATATCTACCATCACTCCACGAAGCCATTTTTCCTTATTGCCCTCGGTGATCACTTTCACCATGTCCCTAAGCCAAACAACAGTTCCGTCTTTCTTAAAGAACCTATATTCGAAATCGTGGGCTTCCAATCTTCCAGTACAAGCTACGCAATAATTTACCGCATAATCCCTATCTTCAGGATGAATATGGTCCGCCCAGAACCCGGGAGTTTTCCACTCTTCTACGGAATACCCAAGCAGATCGACCGCTTGCTTACTCACAAATGTAAAATTAAAAGTGATTGCGTCCGCTTCCCAGACAACACCCGGAGTTGTATCTACAAGATCTTTGTATTGGTCCTGGCTGGCTTTGGCCCTGCGAAATGCTTCCTGTAGCTGCTCCGCCATATAGTTGAAAGAAAACGCGAGAGTGCCGATCTCTTCCAATTTGCTGGAAGGAACCCTTTGGGAGAAGTCCCCTTCTGCCATAGCTCTAGTAGCTCTTGAAATATTACGGATTGGTGATGTAACTATCCCGGCCAAAAATGCTGCAATCAAAAGAGAAAGAGTCAAGGCGACAGCAAATACTTTCGCAGACTCGCTATTTCCAATTTGTACTCCTTCAAGATAATAAGAAGCAGGCATTGCTGTGATCACGATCCAATCGTATTCTCCCGCGTTATCTCTGTAAGGAGTTACTTGAGTAAGCCAAGTCTCCCTGGAAACCGGTTTTGCATTTACTACATCAAATCTAAACTGAAATGCTACCTTTACAGAATACAAATCTCCATAATCTTTAAGCACGGAAAGGATAGAATTTCGTATTACCGGATCCCCACTCTCCGCAGCCGACCCAATATTGCTAAAACGCAAATCAGAAGAAGCGATGACCCTAGTTTCCCTATCTACGATAAAAGCCCTGCCATGTCTGGCTATATTCGTATTTTTTAATAAAAGAGAGATCTCTTCCGGTTTTTTCTGAACGGAATAAGCCAGATGATCATCCAATCTGAGATTAATATTCTCCGAGATCTCTTGATGCAGCCTGGAAGCGAGTTTGCCTGACGCTGCTTCTGAACTTCTCAAGGTGAGATACGCAGTGGCCGCTACCATGATCAAGACCAAAAGAATGAAAGGAGTGACCAAGAACATCCGGATCGGAAGGCCTTGCCCAAAAGGAATTCCGTCTTTCCCGAACTTTTCCTCCTGCCAATACCATTCTTTATAACTTAATATCAGTTCTCTAGTATGGCCTGGAATTTCCGCCCAAAATAATCCGTATCTCTTAGCCAGAGGTAACACGACTAACATCGCAAAAGGAGCTACTATCCAGGTAACTCCTGTGGTAAAGAACAATGCAGGAGTGATATTTCGATATGAGATTTCTCGGGTGAATTGTTCCGAGCAGATGTATCCCCAAAGCTGAGGCTCTATACTCATGAAGATAATTACGAAAATCGAATATAATCCCCAGGTTTTCAGTTTTTTAAAATCGGGGTCCCTTCCGATCAACTGGTACGCGACCCAAAAGCAGGACGGATTGATAAAATAACCTAAAATCCAATCGAATAGAAAATCAGGAGGAACGCCTTCTATCAAATCCGAAAGCCCGTAAGCAAAAGGAACCGCAAGAAGTGCGGGATAACCGAACAAAAGGATACAAAGAAAAACCGTTAGATCTTTTAAGGACTCGAATGTCTGAGCCCCGGGCACCAAAACGATAAAGGATCCGATATAACCGGTGATAAAAATAAAAACGAAAGTGAATGGAATACTTAAAAAAGCCTGGGTATCCCAACTTTGTTTTTGACGACCAAAACCGAATTTACCTCCCGGATTAAAAGTAAAACCTCCGTAGGCGCAGACCATCAGAAAGATCCCGATGATATAGCCAAACCTCCCCCAAATGTCTAAAAAGGGTAAAGGGAGGGAGGCGAATAATTCTTCAAACCAGTAAACGATCGAATTCACGGAAGGTTTTCCTGCAAAATTCCTTTCCGGGTTGAAGGAATTTTTGAGTGCCGGAAAATTTCATATCTTACCTAAAGAAAGTCAATCCGGTTTAAAAAAAATTTGAACGAATTCTAACCCGGGCTCTTAAGGGACAAAATTACGTTCTCTTAAGAATGTACATGATTATGAAGATGATTCTCGCAATATTCCTTATCTTGACAATCCACACAATAACGGAATTCCATTAGAGGATCTGTTGCCTCGGTGGCTCCGCAAACGTAACATTTATGAACTATGAATACCTCGGATTTTTTAGCCTTCCAAGTGGAAGTCTTGTGTTCCCTAATTTTGGTGCCTAAGATATCTCTTCCGAAAAATAATAGTAAGCTGGAAAATCCGAAAAATAATCCCGCCCATGGTAGGATAGAGTTGAACATTCTCATCTCGTCCCCTCTTTCCCAGAACAGATAAACGAATAATGCAATCCCTATCCATTTCATCCGGATCGGAATGATAAAAAATTCCAAATTGGGCATACAAATTGCGAGAGCTAACAAGAGACAATCATAGATCATCTTTGTCTCCACAAACAATGGATAATATAAAGAAAGTACCCCACCAATCGTAATGAAAAACATTAAAGAAAACAGAAATAGGTTAAATCGAAGAGAACCCATATCCTCTTCTAAAATTTTGCCAACGGAAAAAACTAGATATGTGTAAAAGATAAGAAAGATCCAAGGCATATACGTTCCTGCCTGGATCTCTGCAGGAGAAAGTAGATGAAATACAAATAACCCTGCGTTCCACCATCTTCCCCCCTCCAGCATGTCAGGAGTCAATACACCGATCTTAGGATCGATCAATAATGAGAATAAACTCACAAAGAACGTAATTGCAGCGAAATAACCGGCCGCATTTTGGAATGAAATAATATCTATAAATTGGTTTCTTAATCTTCTCAATGGAATTCCTTAAACAGGAGAATATTCAAAAAGTATAAAATATTTGACGCTGATAAATTCTAAAAACCTGCCGAATTTATTATCTGGATTTTGGATAAAAAGGATCCCAAGGAATATCCGTAACTCCGTAATCCAATCCGCTTTGTAACAATGCTGTTGAGATTTGACTGTGAATATGTAATGGTTTTTACCCATTCCGAAATCGTCGAATCTAATTCGGTCCTAAGTCTTTTGAGTTCTCCCGGTTTTAATTTTTCAGAAACGTTTAATAAGGATACGTTTTGCCAACGATTGCATTCTGCCATAGCGACACAGTATTCTGGTATCATATAGTCCTGAAAAGCAGACTTGACTCTCGACCCGTCCATTTTAAACCAGAAGAAAGTAGGACTAAATCAGTGGCCCAAAAGATAAAATCGCCCGAAAACCAAACCTTAGGAAGTGGGGGAAATGGAAACAAGGGACCGATCCATATCGGTAACTCCGATATCTTTTTTGATCGGGAACTTTCATGGGTGGATTTTAACAAACGGGTCCTAGAAGAAGCGAACGATCCCGAAAATCCTCTTCTGGAACGTCTGAAATTTTTATGTATCACTGAATCAAACTTGGACGAGTTCTATATGGTCCGAGTCGCAGGTTTAAGAAACCTATTGGCAGAAGGTAACGACGAAAAAAGTCTGAACGGCCAAAGGGCTTCCGAGATCTTAACTGAGTTATCCAATAAGGTAAGAAGTTTCGTAAATGTTCAATATGAAATTCTGACCCAAACTCTGGAACAAATGAAAGAGAATGGGATCCATCTTATTTTTAATCCAGATGAATTAAATAAAAATGAAATAGAAGACATTAAACATTATTATAAAGAAGATGTTTCTCCTATTTTAACTCCACTTTCCATAGATCCATCTCACCCATTCCCGCACATACTTAATAAATCCTTAAACTTAGCGATTGTTCTCGCCACAGACGACGAAAAAACAGGACTTAAAAAAGATCTGTTCGCCGTAGTTCAAGTACCTTCCGTATTGCCAAGGTTCTTACAACTGAAAGGAGAAGGTAAAACCAGAAGATTTTTCCCACTGGAAGAGATCATTAAACTACATGTGGATGACCTATTCTACGGAATGACAGTAAAAGAAGTATATCCTTTCCGGATCCTAAGGGATGCAGATATCTCGATCGACGAAGAAGCTTCCGTAAAAGATCTGCTCATCACTATGAAAAAAGAGATCCGGAACCGTATCTGGGGAGATGCGGTCAGGATGGACATTTACGAAGGAACTTCTTCTTTCGTACGAAATACTTTAAAAGAACTCATGGAACTACAAGACCATGAAATTTTCGATGTATCTTCTATATTAAATATTAGTGATACGATGTATTTTTACGGATTGGAACATACTTCCAAATTCAAGTATCCATTTTTCCAACAGAAGACCACTTTAAAGTTCGAATCTCCTGAAAAAATTTTCGACGCAATCAAGAAGAAAGACAGGCTGCTACATCACCCTTATCAATCTTTCGGTGCAATCGAGGATCTACTCAGGATTTCCAGCGAAGACCCGAAAGTTTTGGGGATCAAGATGACCCTATATCGCACAAGTGGAGATTCTCCTATCATCCAATACTTGGGGCAGGCCGCAGAAAATGGAAAACAGGTCACCGTACTTGTGGAGCTAAAGGCAAGATTCGACGAAGAACGAAATATCAAATGGGCACAAAAGCTGGAAGAAAGAGGAGTCCACGTAGTATATGGAGTTGTGGGACTTAAGATCCACAGTAAAATGCTTCTGATCGTAAGAAGAGAAGAAGAACATCTAGTACGTTATGTGCACCTTGGGACCGGAAATTACAACTCCACAACTAGCAAATATTATACGGATCTCAGCTTCTTTACCGTTAACAAAGATATTACAGAAGATGTTTCCACTATCTTTAATACGATCACCAGTTATGCAAAGATGCCTTTTTTGAACAAGTTGGCAGCTTCTCCTCATAACCTAAAAACCGTGTTTTTGGCTCTGATCGAAAAAGAGACTGAAAACGCAAAAGCGGGAAAACCTGCGCGTATTATTTTCAAAATGAACAGCCTAGTAGATCCTCATATTATATTAGCAATGTATAATGCTAGTCGAGCTGGAGTGATCATAGAACTGATCATCCGTGGAATATGCTGTTTAAAGCCCGGGCTTCCCGGAATTTCGGAAAATATCACTGTCATCTCCATAGTAGGCAGGTTTTTAGAACATACACGTATTTATTATTTCCTTTCAGGCGGAGAAGAGAGTATCTTCCTTGCTTCCGCGGACTGTATGCCTAGAAACTTTGAAAGAAGAATCGAGGTCTTATTTCCAATATTGGATGCGAAGAACAAAGATAGGATTAAAAAGATCTTAGATGTTCAGATCAGGGACAACGTAAAAGCCAGACTACTTTCGTCCGACGGGATCTATCGTAAGAGAGAAAGAGTAGAAGGCGAGAAGCCTGTGGATAGCCAGATCGAAAGAATGAACTTCACGGAATAAATATGAGTATCAGCCAGGAAAATAAAAACAAACTCAAATCCCTATTGGGAGAAGACAGGGTTTTTTTCAAAGACGAAACCCAAATGGATCAGGCAACATTCCTCTCTTTCGGGATGGACAGAACAAAAGTATATGTGCCGGACTATGAAATCCTGACATTCCCTAAAAACACACAAGAAGTTTCAGAAATCGTAAAATTCGCATTCGAGAATGATATCAAGATAGTTCCTTCCGGAGGAAGAACAGGTTACGCGGGTGGAGCAGTGGCCAAATCCGGAGAAATAGTGGTCTCTCTTACTAAGATGGATCAAGTTTTGGATTTCGATCCATTCTTCGGTTCCATAACCGTACAAGCAGGGATGATCACTAAAAATCTACATAAAGAAACGGAAGAAAGAGGTTTTTATTTCCCTGTAGATTTTGCAGCAACAGGTTCTTCTCATATAGGAGGAAACATTGCGACTAACGCAGGTGGCGTCAGAGTAGTTCATTATGGACTGATCCGTGATTGGGTCTTAGGACTAAAAGTAGTTACAGGAACGGGAGAAATCCTGGAATTTAATGGCGAGATCCTAAAAAACAATACCGGTTACGATCTCAAACATTTATTCATAGGTTCCGAAGGAACATTGGGGATCATCACCGAATGCACCTTAAAACTTACTAAAAAACCTGCGGACAATCGGATCCTTTTCACAGCAGTTCCTGATTTTCCTTCTATATTAGAATTATTTAAAGAAACTCATAATATGTCCTTACCTATTCTGGCATTCGAGTTTTTGACCAAATATTGTTTGGATAAGGTAATGGACCATTTAAATGTTCCGGATCCATTTCCGGAAGCAAGTCCATACTATGTTTTAATGGAATTCGAGATCACCGAAGAATCCGACGATGAGAAATTATTCTCATTTTTAGAAACTATTATGGAAAAAGGTTATGTTTCCGACGGAAGCCTTGCTCAGAATTCCAGACAAGCTGAAACATTCTGGAAATACAGAGAAGGGATCAGCGAATCTATCTCCATTGATTATACAGTTCACAAAAACGATATATCTCTCCCTCTGCGGAATATGAATCCGTTCTTGGAAGATATGCAGTCTTTGCTTTCTTCTAAATATCCCGGCTTTGAGATCGCACTTTTCGGACATATCGGTGACGGAAATCTTCATTTGAATATAGTAAAACCTAAGGATCTTTCGGATGCGGAGTTTTTCTCCCAGTGCAAAAAGGTAGATCCGTCTATGTTTGAACTATTACAAAAACATCATGGATCGATTAGTGCAGAACATGGGATCGGTCTTTTGAAAAAAGACTTTCTACATTTCTCTCGTTCTTCTGCTGAGATAGAAGTGATGAGGATGATCAAAAAAGCGCTGGATCCTAAAAATCTTTTAAATCCGGGGAAAATTCTCCCCTAAAGCCATGAAAAGAAAACTATCCGGTTTTTTTAGGTTTCTGACCGTAATTACCTGGATCGTATTTGCGGGCTTAAGTTATATAAAGTCGGAACCACAAGTTTGGATCCCGACTTATTTAACAGTGAGTCTTTTGTATTCCACAGAATGGTATTCTTACTTTCATAACCAAGGAAGAAGGATTTTAATCGCCGGTTTAGGAAAATCGATCGGTATCGGTTATTTTGTTTGGGGATTTTATAATTTCTTAGATAATCCTAAACAGGATCCCGATTCCGAAGTTTTCAAAGATAGTATAGGACTTGCACTATCATCAATCTGGCTCTTTTTATTGCCTTTTTTCCAGGGGAGAAATCGGTCATGAAGATCGCAATCTCCTCCTTCCTTGCAACTTTCATATTAAAAATTATCTATATAACTGTTCGTTGGTCCGAGATACATGTCCCAAAAAAAGCGGAAGAATTACTTCTTAAAAAAAGAGGATTTGTCTTAGCGCTTTGGCATAATCAGATCCCATTCATTATAGATTTCACATATAAGTTTTATGTAAAACGTTACGGCTTGGAAGTGATCCCTATGGCGTCTCAATCTAAGGACGGAGAATTGGTCACTAGAGTAATCTCTCATTTCGGAATGCGACCCAAAAGGGGTTCTAGTAAAAGAGGAGGAGCCGCAGCATTAAAGGCATTGGTCCAAGACGCCAAAAAAGGAAGTATCAGTTTGATCACACCTGACGGCCCCACTGGTCCCGTTTATACTCTCAAGCCGGGGATCATCCAATTAGCCTCGATGACAGGCTTTCCTATATTATCCTACTACGCTAAATATGATCGTTATAAAATTGTACAAAGCTGGGATAGGACGCCTGTTCCAAAACTATTCTCAAAAGCGGAATTCTTTATATCGGAACCGTTTTACGTTCCAAAACTTAAGGGAGAAGAAGATCTCGAACTTTGGAGAAAAAAATTCGAAACATTCATGCTGGATCAAATAGGGATCTCCCAACAAGAGGCAGAAAGCTTAAGGGAAGAAGTAAGACTGGCAGCACAGAAGAAAAGAAAACTCAAATAAAATTAGAAATTTATAATTAAGCCACCTTCAATCTGTAAAAACTCCAGTGAACTATGAAAATCCTGGACATCAATAAATACAATGCTCTTCCGTTCTGTTTTGATTCCGCAGCAAATTCAAAAGCGGAGATCAATTCTCTTAAAATTTCTCTTTCCCCTAGATCGGAAACCAACTCTAAATCGATAGAAGACAAATTTTCGTCTTCTGGAAATTTGAGATCGTTGGACTCTAAAAGTATTTCTAAAAGTTTTTCTGCTTCTATCAGTATAGATTCGACGGTCTTATCCGGCTCTTCCGGCCCGTTTAATAGAGAATATATTCCGTCGGACAATTCTAAGATCAAACCTCCGATCGCAGAATCTTCTCCGTTCTCGAATGTGTGATTAACAGCGTCTAATTTTTCTCTCAATAAAGATCTTACTTGAGAGAAGGAGTTTGCAGCATACTGCATTTCTCCCTCGTCCATGGATTCCTCGAAACCTTGTAACCAATCAGGCCCAGTAGGCTCGAAGTCGTCCCAATCTGCCCATAATGACTCGCAAGCTAGAAAGACTTGGTCTGTAGTACTTCCAACATGTTTGTAAGTAGATACTACCGTAGCAAGACGAGCGAGAGCTTCGGACCATTCCGTTTCTCGGATCTCCATCATGCCGTATACCATACACTAGTAACAATTCGATGAAAGCAAGTTTCCTTATTAATTTAAATTAACGAATTTTTTATTACAAACTCTTACCAAACTAATCTTTCCGTGTCGCAAAAACTAATGTGTACTGTCACAGTAAAACTAGACACTTTGGATTAGTGAACTTCTTAGAAACGAGAATATTTACGAACTAGATCCACTCTGGAGTTCACTTGTAATTTTTTAAAAATACTTTTGATCTGGATCCGAACAGTACCTTCTTTTGTTCCGAAGTTACGCGCAATATCCTTCGTTCTATAACCGTTGATGATATGGTTCAAAATTTCTCTTTCTCTTGGAGTTAGAGAATGTGTTTCCTTAGTCGGTGATTTTCTGAAAAAAGAGATCACTTTTGCCGCAGCACCGGGAGAAAGTATTCCACCTTCTTTCATCACCATTCTCGCTACTTCTTTTATGTCTTTCAGATCTTTTTTAAGAACAAATCCAACTGCACCTGCCTTCATCGCTTGTATCAAAGCATCGTCCGTGTCTAACGTGGAAAGCATAATGTATTTTGGATCGTTATCAAAATCGGATCTTTCTTTTATATAATCAATCCCGGATTTTCCAGGGAGAACGATATCCATAAATACAAGATCAAATTTATCCTCACGATTTTGTGATAAATCTTCGGTAGAAGAAAATACTTCTACCTGATCTACTTCTTCCATTACGGAGAGAGTGTTTGCACAGTTCTGAGCAAACTCTGAATTGTCTTCAACTATAGCAATTTTTACTTTTTCCATTTTTTATCCGCCGACCGGCCCCTTGTATTACGGTTTTTTGATTCTAATTTCTATATTCTTTTTTCAAAAAACTCGGACGAAGGTAGGAAGATTTTTTTAAATTTTATAAAATGTGATTTAGATCAAGAGTTGATCTAAATTTTTGGGAAGAAGGTTATGCGAAATTTTTCATGATTTTTTTCAATTCATGTGTCTGTCTTTTTTATTTCATAGATAGAACTTACGAATATAAAAATAAATAAAAAGAGTATTAGATTTTAATAATTTATTTCCAAACGAATATCCAATATTTGATAACGGAACTTCTTCTTCTCCCCCATTCAAGTAATAAAAATCGGTTCATCCAGCCTCTCAAAGCCAAGAATTGATCTTTTCTGCAACTTCTTTTGGTCTTTCCATGTGCAGAGCATGTTTCGCATTCGGGATCCAGACCAGTTTGCTTCTCTTTAAATAAGAATGTAATTTTTTCACCATAGTGGGACCGGTGATTGGATCTTCTGTGCCGGAAATGATCAGAGTTTTTTGGGAAACTGCAGAGAGTTTTTTGCCTAGAAAAATTTCTTTCTCTCTGTCTAAAGTATTCTCCGTTAAAAATTGGTGAGCTACATTATTCCACTGACTGAGCAGAGCTCTTTTAGCAATACAACCCAATTCCGGAACATTCTCCTGATACAATGCTGTGAGAAGTCTTTCAATCTCTTCTGTTTTAGAAGGGAAAAGTAATTTTCTCATTTCGTCTCTTTGCGGATGAGGGATCCCACCCGGAGCGAGCAGCACAAGTCTTTGGACCCTTTTTTCTTTTTCAGAATCACGCATAGCGATCATCATTGCGATCAAAGAACCCATGGAGTGTCCTGCCAAAACCAGATCGTTTAACGCGAGTTTGCGGATCGAATTGTAAAGAAGATCCGCAAATACATCGACTTGATACAAATATTTTACCTTAGGAAGAGGACTTAACCCGAACCCTGGAATGTCCGGGACCAAAAGATTGAAGTCATTTCGTAAAAAAGGAGCCAGTCTCCTGAAACCTGTGGCAGAATCCAGAAGTCCGTGGATGAAAAAAAGAGTTTTATCCGATCCTTGGGCAGAAGGTCTCTTCAAAAAGAAAATTTTGTGTCCGCCAAGATCCAGATGAAGACGCTGAAATCCCAGTTCCTTCTCCATAAATCGAATTTTTTGCCTGGTATAATTTCGAAGAAAAAGTTCGTATACAAAATCCATAGATTGGGTCAATGATTCCCTCTCTAGTTGAATCTAGCAAGGAATCCAAATCAATTTTACGATGTGGAATTCCGATATTATATGCAATTCATGAAGAACCGGGAATTAGTTCTACTCTTAGAAAAGGCCTTCTTTCCCGCCCAGGAAGGAATTCTAATCTTAGAACCCGGAAGTTATAGTATACTCGGTTCAAATCCTAAGGCATGCTCTATCTTAGGCTACGATCCCGATGAACTAAAAAACCTAAGCCTAAGCAATTTACTCGCTAGGCCGGACAGCATCGGGAATTACGGGAGCGGAGCGGAAGAATTAGGCATTTCTCTCCTTTGGAACTTGAGAAAAAGGAGCGGGTCACTTCTTCTTGCGGACTTTACGATCAACGCGTTCTCCGAGACTCCGAACTCACCTTTAATTTTTCATATCTACCAAAGATCGGAGATCAGAGAGATAGAACTCAGATTATATTATCTGCAAAGTATCTTAAGAACTCTCCGACTTTTAAAACTGAATTTACGATCTCTTCGCTTAAGTTCCGAGAGTACACTCTTTCAAAAGATCTGCGATACACTAAAAGAAAACCCTCACTATAGTTTGGTCTGGGGTTTTTATAGAAGAGAAGACGGAACAGATCAGATATTGATCCAATCGGACTTAGATTCTAAATGGAGAAAAAATTTAGAAACCGCTTGGGAAGAAAAAAAGTCCAAATCTCCTTTCGAAACTCTTATAGAAGGAAAAGAACAATTCCATATCTATGAATTCGGTTCCAACGTGTATCCGGAATGGGAAGAAGCACTAGTCGCAAAAGATTTCAGAAGATCCTTAAGCCTGATCATTCGAGAAGAAGGCAAAATTATAGGCGGGATCCAAATCATCTCTAGAGAGAACATGGCTTTCGATTCCGGAGAGAACTATCTGTATTTCGAGATAGTGGAAGATCTTCTTTCTTCTCTTCAATATTTAAGGATTGAAAAACAAAGAAGAGAAACCGCAAAAATCCTACAATTCCAAGGTGCACTCTTAAACTCCTTGGAAGTTCCTCTTTTGTCCACAGACGACGAAGGATTTATTACTTATGTGAATAATAATATCAGTGCTCTATTAGGAATTTCTAAAGAAGAGATTATTGGCATCCAAGTCAGAGAACTTCTAAAATTAGAGCCGGAAGCAATGGATATGATCCTTTTGGGTTCGAGAGCGGAAACCAGGATCACGATCCGAGGCAGGCATGAGGTCCCGTTTTTATTAGCTTCTTCTTCCTTGAAAGATGATTATGGGAATAGGATTGGGACAATCTTACTTCTTTTGGATATTTCGGAACAGAAAAAGAATGAAGAGTTGATCCGTGCCTCCGAAATGAAACTCCGGAACTTATTTGCCTCCATGAATAATGGAATCGTAATCTTGGACCCGCAAGGAAAAGTACTGGAAGTAGCCCCTATTCTAAAATTTTACTTATTCCAATTTTTGAATGTGGATGTGCACGACGAGTTCCCTTCTCTTTTCCCGGAAGAGGCGCAAAAAGGGATTTTGGTCAAATTAGAAGAATGTATCCGCACACAAAGAGCGGCCTACTTCGACTTCTCCATGGTATTATTAGGAGAAGAAGAAAATTACTTTTCTATAAAGTTCCTTCCTCTCAAAAAATACCAAGATTTTCCCGTTGCGGCGATGTTGATATTCTCAGACGTGACTCAAACCAAGATCTTGGACAGACAATTGTATGAGACCGCAAAATTCGCATCTATAGGGGAGATCGCAGCAGGTATCGCTCATGAAGTGAATAACCCTCTCCAATCCAGTTTATTATATCTAGAAGATCTTTTAGAACATGAAGATCCGGATCCAATAGAAAGAAAAAAAGTCTATAAGAGAGTAGAAGGCGCCGCCCTGCGGATCCGAGATCTGATCAAAGGACTTTTGGATTTAGGAAGAAGGGCTCCGAGAAAGAAAGAATTGGTTTCTCCTTATTTTATTCTTTTGAGAGCCTGCGAACTCATCGAAGTGAGTTGTAAAAAGAATGGAATCGAATTGAAACGAGTTACTAATCCGGAACTTCCTCAGATCCATGTAGCTTGGCAGGAAATCGAACAAGTATTGATCAATTGTTTAGTGAATGCAGTTAACGCAATTTCCGAAATGGAACATAAGCCGACTAATCCATTGATACAAGTTTCCGCACGAAAAGAATTATATTTGAACGGAGAGATGGTGAGTTTTACCATTCAAGATAACGGTCCCGGAATGAACGCCGAAGTCGCAGAGAAGGCCTTTTTACCTTTGTATACGACCAGGAGAACCAAACAGGGAACGGGACTTGGATTGACTATCTCTCAACGGATCATCACCGATCACGGAGGGACCATTCACTTGGAATCCAATCCGGGACAAGGCACCAAGGTTACTGTCCGAGTGCCTGTAGGAAAGGTATGATGAACTTATTCTTTAAAATCATATGACAAGGGAAAAAAATCCCAACGTTCTGATCATTGACGACGAGGCGGAAATCAGGACCGCTTTAGAGCGTGTAATTTCTAGAGAAGGGTATCACGTTTTTCTTGCGGAAGATTTTGAATCCGCAATGAAGATCGTGAGAGATTATGCGGTAGATATAGTAATTTCCGATATCCTAATGGGCGGCAAAGATGGGATCGAAGTCGCAAGAGAGATTAAAAAATATAATTCTAATATTCCAGTCATACTCATCACCGGTAACCCTCAACTTCACACTGCGGAAGAAGCCCTCAGGAACAGAGTATTCGATTATATTTCCAAACCGGTAAGCAGACAGAACATTCTTGCCGCATTAGAGAATGCCCGCAAAGAAAAAGAAGATAGAGATAGAAAATCCAAAAAGATCATAAAAGCTGTCCGAGAAAAAACACATTTCGCACAACAATCCAAAGATCTAGATTATCGAAATAGTTTAATTTTGGAAACTACCGGAGACTGCGTGATCACCCTAGACGAAGATCTTCTTATTCGCGGAGCTAACGAAGCCGCGATCCGAAATTTTGGATACGAAGAAAACGAAATCGTAGGACAAAAGATCACACTTTTGATCTCTGATGAAAATACGGGCGCGTATTTGGAAAGGATCGCTCATTTGATGAGCCGCAAATCAGATCATAATATCGCCAGATTACATAACGCAGAATTGATCGGCAGGAGCGGGGAAAAATTCAATTTCGATATTTCCGTATGTAGATACGAATTGAATGGTAAAACATATTATACCGGCATCGCTAGGGACATCACGCAGAAAAATATTATCTCCGAAAAACTGATCGATGCGGAAAGAAGAGCATTCTTAACTACAATTGCTTCCAGTATCGGTCATGAGATCAATAACGCACTCACTGCCATCCAAGGTTTTATAGAAGTAGCAAGACTTCCTGATGCAGATGAACCTATCAAAGATAAGGCAATCTCAGTTACTTGGAACCAAATCACAAAATTAAAGAACCTGACTTTCAATTTACTTCAATTAGGGAAACCAGGAGATTCAGGTAGAGACAAAGAAGACTTGGATCTAAACGAAGTAGTGGAATCCGTCATAGAGGTTTTCAGAAAGACTACTCGCTTAAAGTATTGTGAGATCGTTTTTAATAGAAACCAGGACAAAACATCCGTTCATTCAAACGCGGATCAATTGAGCCTTTTATTCTCTAATATCTTCTTAAATTCTGCGGACGCGACAGAGAACAAAGGAAAGATAGAGATCTCAGTAGGAGAAAAAAATCATCACCCGATGGTTAAGATTAAGGATAACGGAGTCGGAATGAGCAAAGATATTCTTAGTAAGATCTTCCAGCCTTACTTCACTACTAAAAAAACCGGCCAAGGTACAGGTCTAGGAATGTTCGTAGCAAAAGAGATTGCAGACGTATTCAATATTCGAATAGAAATCGATTCTGAGCCGGAAAAAGGCACCGAATTCCGCTTGGTCTTTCCGGACAAATTGTAGAACTAGCCATACGTGGCTATGAACGAAGTTTTAAGTGAAATAGATTTTCGTTTCCTTGCGATCGATGGAAAGTTTCCCGAAAAAATAGACCCACTCAACCCGGAGGCTTCCGCGCGCAGATACTATCGTGCAACATATCCTGGAGGCGCCACAAAGATCCTTTGTAAGGACCAAGTCTTCCAACATGACTTTCAAGAAGTCGGACATTTTTTAGAACACCACGGTTTCAAAGTCCCTAAAATATATAAGACCGATGTATTCAATAAGCTAATGCTTCTTTCCGATGAGGGAGATTCCGACCTAAGCTCCATCAAAGACGATGCGGAATATAGAACCTTCTTAGTAAAATCTCTAGAACTCTTGGTCTCTCTTCAAAAGACTAGACCGGAGCCTCCAGTTTCCACTCGTGAATTCGATTATGAAAAGTTAAATTTCGAGAATAAGTTTACGTTTTCTTCATATATAGGCTTCTCCGAGATGTTTAAGATCAAAACCAAACTTAGACCGGAAATAGTTTTTTTCTTAGAAGAAGCTTCCGGTTTCTTAGCGGAATATAAGGAAAAGGTATTCTGCCATCGGGATTTTCACGCTCGAAACATAATGCTCTCCCCTACTAGAGAGTTGACGTTGATCGATTTCCAAGATGCAAGAATGGGGACTCCATTTTATGATATTTCTAGTCTATTATATGATGCTTATAGACCGATCCCATTTGCAATGAGACAAGGGCTTTTTCTACTCTTCTTAAAATTAAGCGATAATAGATTCAAAAAACCTAGAGAATGTTATTATCTACAATGCCTACAAAGATCTTACAAAGCACTTGGATCTTATTTTATGTTGGTCGCTGACAAAAAACAGGACAAATACAGACAAAGTGTTTTAAACTGTTTGGATAATTTATTAGAAATTGTGCAAGTAGGTCTTTTTCCGGACCAATTGTTCTTATTCTTTCATCTTCTAAAAAAAGAATTATCCAGCAATGCCTTATTCTTGGAAAAACTCTAGGATGAAGGCATTTTTTCCATGCGCAGGTTTCGGGACCAGAATGGGAGAATGGACCAAATCACTCCCCAAGCCTCTTTTAAAAATAAATAATATTCCTCTCATTTATTATTCCCTGTTTCTTGCAAAATCTTGGGGAGTCAATGATGCTATTCTTAACCTACATTATTTCGGAGAAAAGATACAGGAAGAGCTGAAAGGTTTTCAGAATTTTCAGTTACATTTCTCCTCAGAGACTCCTGAAATTTTAGGAACTGGCGGGGGAATTCGTACAGGAATCGAAAGATTTTGGAGTTTGCAGGATAATTTCTTAGTTTTAAATCCGGATTTTATTCTTTTTCCAGAACCTGGATTTAATCCTTGGCCAAGCGCAAAAGACAGAGAGAAGTTTGATTGTATATTATATTTAGCTAAAATTCCTGAAAATGCAAATTATACGGGACTCAGTCTAAAAAACGACCAGGTCCAATTTACGCCGGGAGGATATTTTTATCTGGGACTTTCCTGGATGAAAGCAAGTTGTCTTTCCGAGTTGGAGCCGAACAAATCTTTTGATCTTGCGGATATATTCCGTAAACTTTCTTCTCAAAATCGTCTCGGCGGAAAAGTTTTCCCAGGCACATTTTTGGATCTGGGAGAAAAGCAGTTTTACGAGAAATATAGGAACACTGATTTTTCAGATCGGCTTTCGGCCGATTGGTTTGAGTTTAGAAAGGAAAATCACATGTAGGAGCTCCTACATCGCGGTCCAGAGTAGAATTTCCAGAAGCTAGACCAAGGTCAGGCACCTTAAAAATGCAAAAATAGTTTAGATCCGTACACTCCAAAATGCAAACTGGGACCCTCTAACAGATATGCGCGATTTTAAAGTACTAGTCACAGAAGCTTCCAAAGGAGAAGAACCGGCTTGGACGGAGTTGATGACCCGTTTCGAAAAATACGTCAGTAGCCAGGCTATCAAAAGGATCCGAGATCAATCCAAGGCGGAGGACCTAAGCCAAGAAGTATTTTTAGAAGCTTGGAAAGTTCTTCCATCTCTAAGACAGCCGGAGGCATTTCCGTTCTTACTCAGAAGGTTAGTGCTGAAACATTCGGATCGTATCTTAAGAAAAAAAGATCTGCTCGGGACTGAGTTAAATCCTGAGATCACTAAGGCTGCTCCTCGTTCCGGAGATACTTGGAGGACAGAAGTTTTAGATGCGTTAGAAGAACTTCCTAACGAAGAGAAACAACTTTTGAATCTGAGATATTTTGGTGAGATGAGCTACGAAGAGATCACCGAAAAAACAGGGATCCCAATCGGTAATTTGAAAAACCGTTTGAGAAGAAGTAGAGAATTATTACGTAGACAACTTTTGAATAAATCGGACAGAAAAGATTGGTTGGAAGTCCTACATGGACCTATGGCAATCGCTTCCTGATTGGAGAATCGAATGACTGATACTTTAGTAGAGCCGATCCAATTTCCGGGACTCAGGTTAGAGGACAACCAACTCAAAGAAGGAAAAATTTTTCTTTGGGGACAGGTGGATGATTCTTCTGCAAAACATGTGGTAGAACGTTTATTATATCTTTCTAATCAAGATCCCGAAAAAGATATCACTCTTGTGATCAATAGTCCTGGAGGTGCAAACACGTCCGGTATGTCTATTCTGGATACAATGGACCTGATCCCGAATGATGTGAGGACAGTTTGTATGGGACTCGCTGCGAGTTTTGGCGCTCTACTTCTTCTTTCGGGGACAAAAGGTAAAAGATTCGCATTTCCTCATAGCAGGATCATGTTACACCAACCTCATGTTCCTGGAACTTATCAGGCAAAGGCAACTGATATCGGGATTTTTGCTTCTATGATCGAAAGAGATAAGAAGGAGATCAATCGTATCGTTTCTGAAAGAACAGGCCAACCACTAGAAGTTGTGGAAAGAGATACAGATCGAGACCTATGGCTTACTCCTTCTGAAGCACAAATCTACGGTGTGATCGACGGGATCATGGAAAATTGGAAATAAATTAGGTTTTTAAACCTGAGGTTTTCCTAGTTTGAACAAAAGATTCCCTCGTACTGTCGGCCATTCTTCTTTCGTAATACTGTAAACTACGGTGTCTCTTAAGGTACCGTTTTTACTAATACGGTGATTCCTAAGTATACCGTCCAGTTTTGCTCCCAACCTTTCAATCGCCTTTCTGGATGTAGAATTCATAAAATGGGTCCTAAATTCTACAGCGATACAACCTAAGGTTTCGAACGCATGTTCCAAAAGTAGAAGTTTACATTCGGTATTCACGAAAGTTTTTTGGACTGATTTTGAGTACCATGTTGTGCCGATCTCCAACCTTCGTGCATCCTTCTCGATATTCATATATCTTGTAGTTCCTAAAAGTTTAGAATCTTCCTTTCTAATAATAGCAAAAGGGATAGAAAGTCCCGCCTCCTGCTCTTCTAATGCTTTTTGGATCCAAACAGTCATACTTTCCGGTTCAGGAATATTCGTGTACCATAATTTCCAGAGTTCTCCATCTTGCACCGCTTCTGCCAATGCTTCTGTGTGATCCGGAACGAGAGGCACAAGTTCTACACGATCTCCGGAAAGGTGTATAGGTTTAGGAGGATAGTAAGTAGAATGGATCATGATTTTATAATATACCTGGGATCTACAACTTCAAATAGCCGGACAAACACCAGGCACAGACTTCTTCCGTAAATGGAAGATCTTTTGCTTTTGCAACTACGTCCGGAGGAACAGTATGGAAGAAGATACGATCGTCGACTGTCCTTCCGCAGATCTTGCAGACTGAAATTTTCCAAGGAGAGATAGTTTCTTCGTCCTTCTCCGCTTGGGAATGAAATCGGAAAGGTCGAACATCTTCGTCATTTTCCAGTTTTGTCCTAAGAGAAAGAATTTCTCCATCAAAACCGATCTCTAATCGGAAGACATGTTCTCCATCCATTGTATCGAATCTGAGAAGATTCGGATCCAATCCTATTTCCTTAAATTGTAATATAGCCAATGCTATCCCAATCTCTCGCCCTTCTTCATCGAAAGGATAATCTTCATAATATTCGGAGAGATCTTGGTAAGACTTAGCTCTGGAAAGATATTCTGTCAGCGCTTCTTCCGCTTCAGAAGTAATGGGAGCTAAATTGGCGATCTCTAAAGAAACTCCTGAGCCGGAGTGGTGGATCGTGGTCCTAAGTACGGAACCTTCTTCTTTTAATCTATTTCTTAATTTTAACGGATCTGAGAAGTCCCAATTGGTCTCAAATTCAGCCTCTCTTTCGGTGAATGATTCTGAACTAAGAGGATCCCAACCCTTCTCCATATAGTAGGAATTCCTACAATTCTCTTTGAATGCCATTTCGAGCAGGGAATAAATGAGAGAAAGAGAAGGAGGAAGAATATCGGTCTTTTGGTAATATTCCAAACAGAACCGTAGATAATTCTCCACGTTGGACTTATAATATTGGGAAAGTACCACTCCATGAAGGACGATCTTTTTTCCGAGTTCCATTCCTCGGATCAAACGTTCCTTTTTGGCTAATTCTATTTCCATCCGCTTATGGAGTTCTGGCTCCCCAAAAAGTATCGGGAGATTGAGGTCTCTGTCTGCCTTTTTTTATCGATCTATGATTGAAAAAGAAACCGGTCCCCGGAGAGGGCCTAAGCCCAAAACCTGGGACCGGCTAAATTGGTGCTATATTGGATGGGAAAATATTACGATGTGATCTCCGAGAATTCTATTTTGAGCGCGAAACTAGGGTACGCTTTGCTAAGAAAGCGGAGCACAGCTAGAGCTAGTCTTGGCTTTCGAAGCTTAGATTAGGAGATAGAAGGTGGAGGAATATTCAGCAGATGCTGAGATAATAATTTATTGTGTAGAAATTGAAACCTATCCTGGCGGGAAGGGTTTGAGTTAGAGAGACCTGGAGTGTTTATTTTAGAAGTTAAAAAATCTCCCCAAACCGTTTCCGAAGGATCGGAGGTTTCGGCGAGATCGCTTAATTCTTCTATATCGGTCTCTTGTCCGATGATTGTTTGTGATTGGTCGGACTTCTTCCCGGGATAAGGGCTGTTGGATGGTCCGGAATGGAGAAAGAATAATAGAGTAAATAGGGCTAAGGAAGCCGAAACGAACCTTAGTTTTTTTCCTCTTAGGACCATACTGAATCTAATCCGAAACCTGAACGAATCTCTGTCAAGCTTTTAGAAAAATCTTTCCGAAATGATATGCCAAAAAGCAACCACTCCAAAAAGAAATCCTTTTGCTTAGACTCCTTTTTGACGAAGAGATTCTCTTAAATTCTCAAAACCTGGTTTTCCCAGTAATGCGAACATATTTTTTTTATAAGCCTCTACTCCAGGCTGATCGAATGGATTTACACCCAGTACATTCCCCGAAACTCCGCAGGCTAATTCAAAAAAATACATCATTTGGCCTAGGCTTTTAGGTTTTGTATCCGGAAACAAAATCTCCAAACATGGTATCCCGCCTTCCGAATGTGCTACTAAAGTGCCGAGAAATGCCTGTAAGTTTACTTCTTCCAAGTTTTTAGAAGCTAAAAAATTCAGACCGTCCAAATCGTCAGAATCTTTAGGAACCGGTAACTTTACTCCTGTGTCTTTGGAATAGAGTACCGTCTCAAAAATATTACGTTCCCCTTCTTGTAGATATTGCCCAAGAGAATGTAGATCGGTTGTAAGCTCTACAGAAGCAGGAAAAATACCCTTGCCTTGTTTACCTTCGCTTTCTCCGAATAATTGTTTCCACCATTCGGTTAAAGTTCGGATAGAAGGATTATAATTTGCGATCACTTCTATCTTCTTTCCGGATCTATAAAATAGATTTCTGTAAGCTGAATAAATACATGCGGGATTTTTATGAGGAGAAGTTTCCGAGATCAAAAAGTCTGCTGCTTCCGAGAACCCTTCCCAAAAAGAAAAGATGTCCACGCCGGCGGCAGCGATCGGAAAAAGTCCCACAGGTGTCAAAACCGAGTATCTCCCACCCACGTTATCCGGAATAGAGAAGGTAGCGAATCCTAACTCTTCCGACATTTTACGTAAAGCACCTTTAGATCTATCGGTCGTAGCAACTATTCTATCTTTTGCGTTGGCACCGTATTTTTTTTTGGTAAGATCCCAAAGTAAACGAAATGCAAGAGCCGGTTCAGTAGTAGTTCCTGACTTGGAAACCACATTGATCGAAAATTCTTTGTTCTCTAAATATTCCAAAAGTTCAGAATGATAACGTGCATCTAAATGATGTCCCGCATAAACGATCTCAGGTGATCCTAAACTTGGAGTTTTGAAATACGGTTTAGAAGCCTCGATGACTGCCTTTGCACCTAAATAGGAACCTCCAATCCCGATCACTACGATAGTCTCAGATTGTTTTCTGAGTCTTTGCGCTTCGGAATGAATTGTTTCTAATTCGGATTTTTGGATCTCTTTTGGAAGTCGAACCCAGCCTAAAAATTCGGAACCTGGGGATTTTCCGGAGAGAAGATTTTGTAATGCGATGCCAGACTCTTTCAATAAGAGCTCGTACGTTTGGCGATCTGCAAACTCCGAGGCAAATCTATCGTTTATTTCTAAAGAAAAGGCCATCGTATTCCTTAATATCGGACATCCGAGACAAATTACTTATGTTAATTGGAATAGCAAGGAAAAACGAAACAATTCAATGTTCTAATTTTCCAAAATCCCTTGTAAGTAATTAAGTCTTAGATTTTATTTTCCAAAATGACTCTTTCAATCCGAGAGAATCTTTCCTCTTCTCTTTCCCACATTTTTCCGGATGCTCCGGGCCTTGGTCTGATTCGATTTTTCTCCGCCCCAGGTCGTGTAAATATCATTGGAGAACATGTGGATTATGCAGGAGGTCTCGTATTTCCTGCTGCAATCGATTTCAGAACACACTTTGCTGTTCGAACCAATGGCCTCGGGCTATTTAGATTGTATTCCTTGGATTTCCAATCCGAATTTGTAACAAAAAATCCAATCTACTCCGAAGAAAAACCTTGGGCAAATTATATCCTAGGAGTTGTTTCTGAGGCTCTTAAGTTAGGTTTAATGGTAGAAGGTTTCGATCTTGCATTTACAGGTAACATTCCACAAGGAGCCGGACTTTCCTCTTCTGCTGCGGTAGAAGTTGGGATCGCATTCGCACTTTCTAAAATTTTCCACTGGGACATCAGTAAGGAAAAGATCGCGCTACTCGCTCAAGCTGCGGAGAATAAATTTGTAGGAGTAAACTGTGGGATCATGGACCAGTTCGTGATTGCGGTAGCCAAATCTTCTACCTGTATTTCTTTAAATACGGAAAGTTTGGAATATTCTTATCATAGTTTGGATTTGCCCGGTTATGAATTTTATCTGATCGATTCTAATGTACCACATAGTCTGAAAGAAAGTGCATACAATGACAGAAGAAAGGAAGTGGAATCTGCGACTTCAAAATGTAATAAACTTTCTCCAGAGGTAAAAACATTAAGCCAGGCAGACTTCTCATTAATCGAAAAAGCGGGATTGACTCCGAACGAATTCAAAAGAGCCACTCATATTCTGGGAGAAAGATCAAGGGCACAAAACGTTATCCGCTCCTTAAAAGATAAGGATGCGGAGAAAGTGGGAAAGGAACTTTTCTCTTGCCATGAATCGCTTTCTAAAAACTTCCAAGTCTCCTGCGAAGAAACAGATTTTATAGTGGAATGGTTCCGTTCCGAAAATGTATTAGGAGCCAGAATGATAGGAGGAGGTTTCGGAGGCTGTGTCCTAGTTTTAGACAAAGAAGGCAGATCTTCTTTCTTATTCTCCAAATTCGAAAAGGAATATTCCCAAAAATTCGGACTAAATGCAAAGATCTATAAATTCACTATCTCGGAAGGTGTAAGAGAAGACTCTTAGAAAGCACTTAAGAGATATAACCTTCGCTCTTACAAGTATTCTTCTTATTTCAAGATCGTAGAAAAACGGATAAAATCCTTGCAGAAACCGATGGCACTTCGATAGTCTTCGCATAAGCGACCTTACTATGGCAGATACTCCTTGGAACCTGGACAGTAAAGAATTCGATCATGATGCACCCGAGTTAGGTGTATTTTTAGATCAGGACAATATTCCGGATGGTCTACCTAGAGAGGCAGTGGTCGTAAAAATTTCCGGTGAGATTAATTTATACTCTGCCCAGATCATGAAAGAAAGGTTCTTTCATCTACTCGATCGAGGATTCATTTATCTTCTAGTAAATATGGAAAATGTGAAGTACATAGATTCTTCCGGGCTGGGAGTTTTTATGGCGACACATTCCAGACTAGTAAAGAGCGGTAAAGGTGGCATCGCGGTATTCTCCCCTTCTTCTCAAGTGAACAAAATTTTAGAACTTACCAAACTAAAAAGTCTGATCCGAGTAGGCAGTACCTCTAAAGAGGCTTGGAAACTTTTAGCGCCTTGACCCGCTGGCGATGAACGATTCTCAAAAATTCAAAAAACATCTAGATACATTAATTCACTGCAGACTTTGTCCGGACATGGTGGGCAATCCTGTGCATGGCGGTATTCCTGGCGCAAAAATTATGAGTATAGGCCAGGCCCCCGGGATCCATGAAGAAAAATTCGGAAGACCATTCGCCTACACTGCTGGTAAAACTTTATTCAAATGGTTTTTATCCATAGGGATAGAAGAAGAGATTTATAGATCCAAAGTGAACATGGCCGCAGTATGCAGATGTTTTCCCGGCAAAGCAAAAAGCGGAGATAGAAAACCGAACCCTTCCGAAGTAGAAAATTGTTCTAGATTTATGCGCTTCGAAGTGGAATTCAATCGACCCGAACTCATCATCCCTATAGGCAAATTGGCGATCGATCAATTGGTGGAGAATAAAAATTACAAACTTGATGAGGTCATCGGTAAGAAGTTTAAGAAAAACTACTATGGTGTAGAGCTAGATTGGATCCCTTTACCTCATCCATCCGGACTAAATGTTTGGAATCATTCCCGAGAAGCTAAGATACTGATCGCAAAATCCTTGGATCTGATCCGAAAACATCCTTCGATCAAAAGAGAATTCTTTTCTAAAGATTAGGATCTAATCCGAAGGAAGCGTTCTGCCGGAACCATTGTTTTGGACTGAACCCTGTCTTCTTCTTAAATTCGCGGATAAAATGTGCCTGGTCATAATAACCGGCCTCTAAAGCCAGCTCAGTCAGGCTGGAAGAAGAATTATAAAATCTGAATATATTTCTGAAACGTACAAGTCCTGCATATTCTTTTGGACTTAAGCCCACTCTGGATCTGAAACCTCTTTCTAAACTGCTTTGGCTTACACCCAGATCCTCTGCCAAACCTTTGATCCCGATTTCTCCGAGTGATGATTTGATCCTATGAACTGCTTCTAATAGGAATTTTTCTTTTTCTTCTTTTATAGGAAGAAGGAGCCGAAATTTTTCCAAGGTAAGAGAAGTCTCCTGACCTTTCCAATCCGCTTCTTCACAATCGGCAATCAATCCTGAGATCATTTCTTTCGAAAACAGATCCTCTAAAGATAGACTTGAATCGCTAATCTGATCCATCGGGACAGAGATCATTCTGGAAAGAACTAAAGGAGAAATATAAATCAAAAGTGATTTTGTATTTTTCTCGGAGATGAATGTTCTGGGTCCTCTTAAGATCCCCGTGATCCCCGCCTTAGCAAGGGTCTTGGACCGTTCGCCTGAACCTAAGGAAATCCGACCTTTGGTTTGGACTCCAATTACACATTTTTCTCCCGGAAGAACTGTATAAGTTTCGGGAGATTCTTTATGACTCCAAGAAATTTGGATCAAATCAGATCCTTCCAGAACCACCATTTCATTTTCTCAGGTTCAGGATTGGGAGTTGCGGAAACATATACTGCACAACGAAATACGTATAGCATACATAGATCTACTCTAGTGCCTTGGTATTCGCAAATTTCTTCGTATAATTTTTCGGGATCTAGTTTTGCAAGTTCTGCCTTACTGCGAACTCCTAGATTCCAAAGATCTTCTGCGATTACTTTACCCACTCCAGGAAGAGTACGAAATTCTTTTAATATCTCGGATTTATCCGACTTCATAGAAGGATTTTATAAGAAGTCGGCCCAAAAATCAAGTGACTTACTTGCCTTATACCATAGTTCAGAAGAATGTTTTTAACATTTCCTCGAATCTATTTTTGATCGGAGTCGGAACATTTGGTATCAAATATTTGGCCCAAATTTTGAGTTCGTCTCGGCCCAAAGAACTCATGATCTCTTTTTGGTGATCATCCAATTCAGGATCCGAAAAATACAAATGTAGTCTGATTTGAGTTTCCTCTTCTTCTCTGCTCATATGAGAGAAGTAATCTGTTTGAAAACGAATCAGTTTTGTATAAAATTCTTCGGAGAGAGTCTGAGCCTGTTCACTTTCTTCTTTGATCCTATCTAAAAGTGATTCCAATACTTCTATTTTTTTATCCAGATATTTATGTTCTTCTTTGTCTTTAAGAGAAGCTTCTGGATCTTTTTCTTCCAAATGTCTAAGACTCACTCCTTCTTCATCTCTCGCATGTATCTTTAACATTTGAAAGATTTCCTTTCCTAATTCGAAAAGTTGGAGTACATCTTTTGGATCAGAGTAATCTGTTCGTCCTGACTCTTGTACTAATTTTGAGATCCCATAACGGAGGGCTTTATGAGGGAAATCATATACTTTCTTACGGTTATTCTGCATTTCATTCTCCAGTAATAGGGAAATCCTAACCGTAAACTCAAAGGAAAAATTGTATAAAATCGTCAGAAGCCGATTTTTCGAAGGACGATCCTATTTTTTTTAAGAAGAAAAATCGATCTTATTTTCCAAACGTTTGCCCCAAATGAAAGGTTACAATCGCTCCCAATGCGCAACCAACGGAAAGCATATGATAAAAATTAAAATGTTCTCGAAACAGGATCACTCCCAGAAAGATAGAAGTAGTCAAAATAGAAAGTACTGCATACAAAATGTAATAGGTAGTTCCGTACCTTGTGAATAAAAAATAAAATCCTAAAAATGTGAGATACAAACCTACTCCCCCCACAATGATCTCCGTGGTATTCTTAGAAAAGTATTCCGTTAAATTTTCCTTTCCGACGAATAAGGAAGAAAAAACTAAAAGTCCTAAACAAACCACCAATAGAAAGATCAGAAATAGAAACGGATTTTCAGAAGGAGAAGATTTCTTTTGGCCGAACGCAAACAATGCATTTCCGATCGCTGCCACAAGAGCAAATAAGATAGGATACAATACGGATAAATTACTTTTCATGTAGATTCACTTCTCCGAATAACCTAAAACGTCCCAACACCAACGTTTTTCTAAAACTCTGTCGGCAAACGTTACGGATTCAGGATCCGAATTTTCTTTCAGAATTTTCCAAGCTGAGCGATTTTCATTTTTGGAAATGATCCTTGCTCCCGGAAATTCTCCTCCGAGCTCTGTCGATTTTTGAACCGCTTCTTCCCATTCCATTTCTTGGAAAACAGGAATATATTCTCTGATCTCGGAAACCCATTCTAAGGGAAAAAAAACCTTGTGAGGAAGAACAAGAACGATCCTATGCAGCATATTTTCTCCTCGATGAGCTAATGTCCGAGATAGATAAGATGCGGGGACTTTGGAAAATTCTTCCAAAATCTCAGTGACTAGTTCCGGATCGAAAGTGGACTCAGGATACAATACCAGATCCGTAACTGCAAAAGGGTCTTTGATAAATCTGACATTTAATCTATTAAAAAATTCTTTTTTAGATTTTTCTAAATTATCCCCTCTCCACCAGATGGAAACATGTCTGGCTCCTGAAATGGAAAAATCTTCTAATCCGAATTTTTCCTGCAATCCAGGCGAAAACGAGAATATATCGGAAACCGCAGGATCCGGATCGGATAATAGACTTCGAGGAGTTTCATCCAACCTTCTATCTAATCTATCTTCCGAACGAAATAATGTGGAGCTGAGTGCTTCCGCACTAAAATTTGGAGTTCGGATCACTCGGTAAGGAGGTTTAGGAAGATATACCAACCCTTCTGACTCTGCATCTTTTCTCATCGCAGTTCCAGGCAGAATGGACAAAGGAAATACCTGGACCCATTCTCCCAGTCCATGACCGTAAAAGAATTCAATTCCTTCCATCACATCATCAGGGGTATCGCCAGGAAGTCCGATAATCAGATCCAATAAGAGCTCAATTCCTCGATCGGCCAACATTTTTGCGGCTTCTGCCACCTTTTCTGGACTTCCAAAACGTTTTACACGCTTTAAGGTTTCCTTATTGATGGATTGCATACCGAGCTCTATTCGATTGAAACCGGCTAACGCAAGTTTGTCCGCGATCTTCTCCGTAATTCCTTCCGATCTTAATTCTCCAAACATTGTCATAGATCGGTCCGAGTTTACATCTATGATCGCGTCTAAAAATTCTTCGAAACCTGGCCTATGATTGAATGTCGGGTCTAAGAATACTAACTCTTTGGCGCCCCTATCTTTTAAGTTAGAAAGAAGTTTGACCGTCTCAGATATATCTAAAGTCCTTAATACATTGCTACTCTTAGGATAAAAACAATAAGTGCATTGGGATCTACATCCTCTTACAGTTTCTAGATAAGTAGATCTTGCAGGATCTACCGGCACAAATCCTTGCAGATAAGGCGAAGGATAACTCGTCAGCGGAAAGGAAGCATTCTCTTCTTTAGAAAACGTTCCCATCTTTCCATCAAGCTCTCTAACAGCAATATTAGGTAATTTTCTAGGATCTTCTTTTTTGAGAAGAGTGTCCATGAGAGCAAAGAATGTATGTTCTGCTTCTCCAGAAACTGCTATATCATAACCTGTTTCGGAAAGAACGAATGGATTGTCCGGATTTACTTCCGGTCCGCCGATCAGAATTTTTGTGGATGGGGATCTACGTTTTACTTCTTTTGCGAGATGAAGACTTCTTTCAGTATTCCAAAGATAAAGAGAGAAGCCCAAGAACTCAGGCTCATCTTTTGCGATCCTATCAGCAAGTTGGCTATCACCTTCTTTATCAGTGATATCAGGATCCAGAACTTCTAGCTCTAGGCCTTTTTTTTCCAGACCATTCTCCCGAGCGGATACGGCCAAACATCCAGCAGCCAAAGGAACATTTCCAGTAGCTGCGAAGGCAGTAGGAGGAGGAACAGGCAATTGTACTAGCTTTAACTTTGCCATAAGAAGTCTTTGAGTACAAAACTTTAGACTTCTCCGCTTTCTACAATCCGGAAATGGAAGCTTATCCCTCTGTCTCTACCCTATTCGGAGCGTGTTTCTTACAATCCTGTAGATCCGAAAACTTCTCCTTGGAGAGTTCACATTGTACTTGGAGTAAACTTTTATTCTCCACACAACTTCTGATGATCGCTTCGCTGGTCTCAGGTTTTAGTATGGATCTTAACATCAATGCTTGGACACCTTTTTCCATAGTTTCATCGTTCGCGATCAGTTTGGAAATATGGATTTGGGCATCTGAACATTCTTCCAAATTTGGTTTCGTTCTGCTACAATCTGACAAGAAAAAGAAGGCAGTACATAAAAGAAAAGCGGACGTTATCCGCCCGCTTTTCTCGAAACCGAAAGAAAGTTGAACTTTCTTATTTTTCAGTGTCATCAACGGCAGCAGCCGCTTCTACACGTTTACGAAGTTCTCTCACGTAGTTCTTGTCAGCTCCACTGAGTTTCATCGCTTCTTCGTAAAGCTTGATTGCTTTTTCAAAGTCACCAGCTTGGAAGTAGTAAGTTCCCAGGTTTGTTTTCGCTCCCCAAGACTTTCCACCAGCTTTCTTATCTGCTTTTTCCCAGTTCTCTTTTGCTTTTTTGAAGCTAGGAGTTTCTCCGGTGATCTCTTGGTATCCGTCGTCAAGGTATCCTGCAACTTCAGGATCTTCGTCGTCTTTGAATACTTTGATATATTCGGTTTTAACTTTTGGAGAAAGTCTGTCTTTGATGTAAAGAGCAGCTTCGTCTAAAGCTTTTCCGAAAGAGTCAAGAACGGAAGGACAATCTAAATTACCAACTCCTGCATCAACTTTTGCAGGGTTAGAAACTACAGCCTTTTTAACTTCTCCAGTTTCTACTTTGATTAAAGTAGCATCTAGTGGAATCAACATATAACGGATACCGGTTTGTTTGCTAACAGGTCCGCTTCCGGTATCAACATTTCTGCCAGATGCCATAGAAGCGATAGCTCCACCTACTTTCAACGCAGCCGCGCCGTAATCTACCATCATCTCGCTTCCGCACTCTGTGTATGGTTTTTGATAACCGATATGAAGAATTGCCTCAGCACCTAATTGGTTTCCGAGTTTCACACGACTTTTAGTAATTCCGGTAAGAGTTAAAGAAGCCTCATTGATAGAGTCAGCTCTTTTGCTTAGGTCGATCAGTTTGTAATAAGTTTCCTTGTCGAAAGCTTCGAAAACTTTAGAAGGCATTTGATCGATAAAGCTGGAACCTGCTCCGAAAACGGTTTCCCAAAGACTTTTTTGGGGTTTTTCGACTGCTAATCCAACATTGCGGATAGAGCCTAGGAATTTTTGAAGCTGGCGTCCCTCTTTTGATTTAGGAAAAACAGGGTATTCGACTTCAACTTTTTCGCCGCAGTTGGAAACCGAAAGTGCCAATGCTCCTGCGAGGAGCAGAGCAGAAATTTTTTTCATTGGGTTAATACCAATCCTTTATGGATGATTTTTAGGAATAACTTCGTATTTGTTCCGGCATTTCTTTTTCTGTCAATTTATTTTAAGAACCCGTCCGTTCGGCCGGATTCTTGAGGCTCCCAGCGAACGGACGACAGGTTTTGGGCTCCGGATAGATTATAAACACTTGCAAAACCTAGTTCTTTCGGCGATTTTACATTTAGGTTGCCGGACTCCTATATCTTGGAGTCGAAATTAAAAAGAGATAGAACCGCCTAAACTGGCTGGGGGCCTAATGAAAACACTAGAGGATATTCGAAAATCCCTGGAATCCACTTATATGGAACATGAGATAGAGGAAAAACTTCCCCTCATCCAGGAGATCAACCGTCTCAAAAAAGAAAAAAATGCAGTACTTTTAGGACATAATTATATGACTCCGGATGTTTTTCACGGAGTTTCAGACATTATTGGGGATTCACTCTATCTAAGTAAAGCAGCTGCGGAAACCGATGCAGACATTATTCTTTTTAATGGGGTCCATTTTATGGCGGAGACTGCAAAGCTTATGTCTCCGGATAAGAAGGTACTCATCGCTGATCTAAAAGCTGGCTGTTCTCTCGCGGAAAGTATCACTAGAGAAGATGTTAAAAAACTAAAAAGCCAATATCCTGGAGTGCCAGTAGTGACATATGTCAACTGCACTGCAGAAGTAAAAGCTGAGACTGATATTTGCTGTACTTCTGCAAATGCGGTCCAAATCGTAAATTCTTTGGATAGCGACACGGTCATCTTTCTTCCCGACGAATACCTTGCGGGGAATGTGCAGAAACAAACTAACAAAAAGATCATCTCCTTCCCCGGACGTTGTATGGTACACGAGATGTACACTGCGGAAGATATTCTATCTGTCAGAAGACAATGGCCTGGAGTCACAGTCATCTCTCACCCTGAATGTAACACAGACGTGGTAGAAGTTTCTGATTTCGCCGGATCCACTTCTCAGATGTCCAAGTATATCCGTGATTCAGGAGCTAAAGATGTATTCTTGGTCACCGAATGTTCGATGGGAGATAATCTCAGATCCGAGTTCCCTGATAGACAATTTGTCTCTTCTTGTAGGACCTGTCCCCATATGAAACGGATCACATTAGAAAAAATTAAAGATGCACTTCTATACGAACAATTCGAGATCAAGTTAGATCCTGAAATCGTGGAAAAAGGAAGAATGGCGGTCCAAAGAATGCTGGAAGTGAGTTATAAGTAACTTAATGTACAGAATAGGACAAGGATTAGACTTCCACAGACTGGAAACAAACGAGGCTCGCCCATTAATCTTGGGCGGAGCGATCATCGAGTCTGAATATGCTCTCATCGGCCATTCGGATGCGGATATCGTAATACACGCGTTAGCCGATGCAATTTTAGGAGCAATGGGGTTAGGAGATATAGGACAGTATTTTCCGGATACAGATCCTTCCCTCAAAAATATGGACTCCAAACTGATCCTGCAAAAGACTTTAGATCTTGCGAAGGAGAGAAGTTTCAGTTTGGTAAATATTGACTGCACTTTGATCGGAGAAAGACCGAAAATTTCTCCACATAGAATAAAGATACAATCCTCACTTTCTAATTTATTAGGACTTCCTGAGGATTGTGTTTCAGTGAAAGCGACTACTACCGAAAAAATGGGAGCCTTGGGCAGAACCGAAGGATTGGGCGCAAGTTGCGTGGTACTTTTACAGAAAAACTAAAACCTTCTCATAAAATCGCGATCAAATCAATCGTTGGTTTATTCGTATTTATTACGATATTCTTATATATTCTAAAAAGACCGTATTTGGAAACTTCTTCTTACTTATTGAGGAGAGAAGTATTGGAAGAATTGCCTCTCGGAAGTTCCAAAAGAAAGGTAATGGATTATATCAAAAGAAAAAAACTGGACCTGGTCGGCTTTCACCAGGGGCAATTTCCTGACGACCCTGAATATGTTTCGGATATCATGGTATTCACCAAAAAAGGAACAGTTCAATCCAACGCATTCCATTGGATCCCAACCGAGAGTAGTTTTATTGAAGTTAATTTGGGAATGTATGTAAATCTGAAAGAATTCAGATTTTGGAAAAAACCTTTTCCCTTAAGAGTGAAATTATACTTTCTATTTTCTAATCAGCAATTGGTGCAGATCCGAGTGATCAAGAAGTCGTTTCCAATTTAGCGGAACTTCTCCATTAAGATCGCGTCTTCTCCCGGGCCGTAATAAGACTTCCTCCTTCCCGATTCCAAAAAGCCTAATTTAGAATATAAGGAAATAGCCGAAGAATTCAAATTAGAAACTTCTAAAATAGTTTTAGGAAATAGATCGCATAGAGTTTTTAGAATGGATCCTGCTTCTCCTTTTTTACGTTTCTCAGGAAGAATTCCTATCCGCAACAATTCTGAAAAATCAACGAGATCGATATAAAATACATAGCCTGTATCTTCTTTGATCCAAGCAGGATGATTTTCTATATGACTTTGGATGGAATAATTCGACCAGGAAGAATTTCCAAAAACTGTTTTTTCCATTTTGATCAGAGTTTGTAAATCTTCAGGTAGGACCATTCTCCAACCTTGGGGTAGATCATTCTTTTTTCCCAGATCCAATCCATTTTCTCCTTGCGTGAGTCGGGATCTTCCATACTAATTAACGGTCGCTTTGCGAAAGCAATTTTCGATCAAACTCGAGGAGAAAATATTTATGCAAACAATCGGGAAATATGTGTATGCTGTCCCGTTCCTACTTTTTGGAATTAACCATTTTGTAGCCGGAAGCCAAATGGCCGGAATGGTTCCGGTTCCAGGCGGAGTTATTTGGATCTATGTAACAGGAGCCGCTATGATCGCAGCTTCGGTCAGCATTTTTATAAATAAAAAAACCAAACTCGCCATGATCCTATTAGCTGTACTTTTAGGAATTTACATTGTTCTTCTACACTTACCTGGAGCAATTAAAGGAGATATGTCCTCCACTATCAATACCTTGAAAGATCTGGGTCTTTTAGGTGGAGCTTTAGTAATTGCTGGAATTTCCAGAGACAACGCTTAATTTACAAAGGGAGAAGGCTTCAGGACTTCTCCCTTTCCTTTCTTTAGATCTTCCTTTTTTTCCTTTCAAAAAAATCCTTTTTTCAGGATTTTCCGTGGACCATTCGTACACTTCTCGGACATGGTATTTCAAATACGCTTTCTTCCCGAGGTGGAATCAATGAGGACTATATTCCTTCTTCTTTTTGTATTTCTGATTTCCGATTGTAAGAACCTAAGTAAATTTTCAGGAAAGAATACAAAACCTCCGACTGTCGAGGATCTTGAAGCTTGGAAACGTCGTTTGAACATGGACGAATCCGAGATCATTGAATTAGAGAAGAAAATCCGAGAAATGGCTTCCAAAACCAGATCCGCTGGCGCTCTTAGTTGGAAGATCGCGCAAGGATATATGAAGATCGGCGATTACGATCTAGCATCCAAATATTATAATAAAGCGATTCAAGAAGAAGGTTCCGGAAAAACAGAAGTGATCGGCGCCGACGTTCATTTTTTCGAATCTTCTCTACCATATTTCGACAAAGCACAACTTTTAATGCCGATAGACCAGCAGCTTCTTTTTGAAACTGCTTTGTCTTATGCAAACGCTTCCAAGGACAGAGGTTGGGAACCAAAAAGAAGGCAGATCGCTATCGAAATTTTCCAATCACTTTCCAGACAAGACAACAGAGATTCTAGATTTCCATACCAATTGGCTTTGATCTATTTTGATTCCTCCATGGCGGATTCTTCTTGGGAAGGGATCAATGCCGGTTTTCAAGACCAAGAGAAAGCGTTTACACTTTTGGATTCTATCTTAAAGAAAGAACCTCGCAATGTTCCAGTGTTATTTGCAAAAGGGAATTTTTTGTATAGATTCGGAAAGGCACAAGAAGCGAAAGATATCTATCTACATCTGAAAAATACGATAGAAGGTCTTAAAAAAGACGGATTTATCAAAGAAGATCTGAACGAGAACGAATCTTATAAAAACGTAATTAATAATCTGAATAAAATGGGATCTTCCGAGAATTAATACGGAGGATCCGTTATGGACTTTCTTTCTCTCTCTTCTCCGATCCTTTATAAAATTCTAAGCAGGTCCAGATTTTTATCCCAGAGCCTCTCCGAATTAGAGGTCCTGGAAAAATTAAAAGAAATACTCCCGAAAGATCTAAAAGAAAAAGCAAAATTCGATTCTAAAAATTACTCATCTTCCTTAAAAAAGATGGGAGCGGAAATCGTTTCTTATTTCGATCCTGAATATCCGAGCCTCCTGAAAGAAATTTATGACCCTCCACCAAATTTATTCTGTTTTGGCAACATCGGGCTCCTAAAACTTTCTTATCTGGCCGTGGTGGGGACCAGGAAAGTTTCTCCTGTAACATTACATTATTCTAAATTAATTCCGGATCTTGTAAATTCTCTTGGGCTGGACGGTATTATTTCCGGTTTAGCTTTAGGAGTGGATAAGGCAGCAATGTCGCAAGCCCTGGACCAAGAAATTCCCGTGATAGGAGTCATGGGCACAGGCCCGGAAAAAGAATATCCTTACGAAAACAGGAATTTATACAAAAGAATGAAATCTTCTATCAATGGTTTAGTGATCACTGAATGTCCTCCCGGTTTTGAAGTCAGAAAATATGCATTCCCAAAAAGGAATAGGATTATCACCGGCATTTCACCTTCCCTCTTAGTAATGGAAGCTCCTTCTAAAAGCGGAGCGTTATCTTCTGCATCTAATGCAATCTCTCAAGATAGAGATGTTTTTGTTTTTGATCATCCATTGCAGACTCAGAACCAAGGAGGGAAAAAATTACTCTTTGAAGGAGCTTCTCCTATTTCGTTTGATAATTATCAAAAAGAAGGAGAGAAAATTTTTCATTTGGAGGAAATTCTCCCTTCTTCCTTCGAAGAAGTTCCCGGAATGCTTGCTCGATTGGGAAAAAACAAATTGAATGGTAATTGGATCGATATAGGAAACGGTTTCATTCGATCTGTTCAATAAATAGTAAAAGGAATCAAACTTGTCCCTCTGGAATCGGTATAAGTCCGAACTATTCGAACAATCTCCGGCTTGGTCCTTAGGATTTTTCAGATTCGGGTTCGGCATTCTTCTATTTTTTATCTCAGCTCGTTATCTTCATTACGGCTGGGTACAAAAATATTTTTTAGAGCCTGGTTTTCATTTCAAACATTTCGGCTTCTCCTGGGTGGGAGCCCTGCCTTCTCCTTTTCTATATTTTGTTTTCATAATATTATGTATTACTTCCCTATTTATTTCCCTGGGAATTTTATATAGGACCTCTATTTTTGCTTATTGGTTAGGATTTACATATTTTAATCTTATAGATGTTTCTGCTTACCTGGATCACTATTATTTAGTCTTCCTGTTACTCTTTCTTTTGTTTTGGATCCCTGCAGATCGTTGTTTTTCTTTGTCACATTTTTTAGAGGCCTATCGAAACGGAAGATGGACCATACCTAAAATCCCGAATTGGTCCCTATGGATCCTTCGATTCCAAATTGGATGCGTTTATTTTTTCGGAGGTTTGGCAAAGTTAGTTCCGGACTGGTTATTTTCTGCTCAACCTCTTAGGATCTGGCTAGTGCGAGATACCGACTTTCCTGTAATCGGAGGATTTTTTTCTTATCCGATTGCAGGTTATATTTTCAGTTATGTCGGATTATTTTTCGATCTGCTCGTTCCATTCTGTCTTTTGAAAAAAAACTTAAGACCTTGGGCTTACAGTTTCGTTCTGATCTTTCATATTCTCACGTGGAGGCTTTTTCCGATCGGAATGTTTCCTTGGATCATGATCTTCTCAGCTTTATTATTTTTCCCTCCGGATTGGCCGATTAAAGCTAGAGGATTTTTAAAAAGAAGGGGGATTTTCCCTTATGGAGAGCTAAGGAATTTATTCAAAACGGCTTGGAATAAACTTCCCGTCACTTTCCGCTTTCTTTCCGCAAAAATTTTGCTCATACTTTTACGTGCTTTAGAAAAACCGAATATATGGGGAAGAAGTATCGAAATCAAACTAAGTGAGTTCGTTTCTCTTTTTTCTTCCAAATTCGGAATTTGGGCAGTTTCCTTATATGTTTTGATCCAGATTCTTTTTCCTCTCAGGCATTTTTTATATCCTGGGAACCATTTATGGACCAAACAAGGCTTTAGATTTGCATGGCATATTATGCTCATCCAAAAGAACGGTATCGCAAGTTTCCAAGTGGTTAATCTGCGGACCGGAGAGATCCAATATGTTTTGCCTGAGTCTTATCTGAACGAAGTGCAAAAAACGATGATGAGCACCCAGCCCGATCTAATCCTACAATTTGCTCATTTCTTGGGAGAGAAAGAAAAGAAAAGATCAGGTGACGACACCGCAGTATATGCAGAAGTAAGGGTTTCTTTAAACGGTAAAAAAAGCCTTCCATTCATAGACCCGAATCGAGATCTAATGAAGGTGAAGGACGATTTTTTTCACAAAGATTGGATCCTTCCGGACGTTAGGTGACATTCTTCTCAATATTCTGTCTCTAAATCATATTATAAAATCGTACACAAAGAAACAATATTTGTATCCGTGTAAAATTCGAGTCAAAGAGTTTAGTAAATTAACTTGAAAAAGGTACAGATATGCTCCGCCTTAAGTCGCCAAATGTAATCGTATATTTACTTACTTATATTTGATTTATATTTTAGAGTTGTTAGTCGGATTTTCTATTTTTTCTGAGTAAGCATCCCATAAAGCAAATAGAATTGAATAGTTTTTACCCACTCAAGTGATATTTTTTAGAAACTAAAACAAGTTCTGCACTTTTTAAAGTCCAGAGGCTACATCTTTGGTTGGTGTAAGTAATTACTTACAAAACTAGACCATATTATTTATTTTTTCTTGAAATAGTCGTTAGATAAGTATCGTCCGATAGAATTAGGTCGATAGTAGAATCTATAGCGTCTGTCGAACCAAAAGAGATATATATGAGCTCCAGAATCAACCCCACTCAAAAATTCTGCACAGCACTGGTGTGTTCCTTCATTCTTTTCCAAGGATGCGTTGCCTGGCCTTTATTAACTGGAGCTGTTGGGCTCGCGGCAGGGAAAAAAGGCGGTGGAGGATTATTCTTTCTTCCTGGCGGAGGAACTCCTACGTTAAGTAGAGTGGAGATCTCTTCTCCGAATTCCAGTTTTGCAAAAACTACAAGCATGTCCTTGGTGGCGACCGCTGCGTATTCGAACGGAACTCATAAAGATATTACTGCGGACGCTGTATGGAGTTCTAGCAATTCCAGCATCATTTCTATGTCTGCCGGCGGGCAAGCCACAGGAACCGGAGTGGGAACTGCAGATATCAGCATCGCTTACGAAAATAAAACTGCCCAAATTTCTCTTTCAGTGACTTCAGCTCCTTTGAGCTCAATTTCCATTTCGTGTATAAACCAAACGGATAATTTACCTAAAGGGATCACTAGACAGTGTACCTTGACCGGTAACTTTGCGGATGGTTCTAACCAAGATCTAACAAACGATCCGAATGCTACATGGAGTACAGGAAGTTCCGCTATAGCTACAATAGATTCTACAGGACTTGTAACCGCAATAGATGCAGGGACTACTTCGATCAGAGCTTCTTATAATTCATTCAACGCCACTAATTTATCTCTAACTGTTAGTTCAGCTGCTTTAGTTTCTATCGCAGTAACTCCTACCAATAAATCTTTAGCATTGGGAAAAAACCAACAGTACACGGCGACTGGAACTTATACGGATAATTCAAACCAAGACATTACAAATTCCGTAACTTGGAATTCTTCGGATACGATAGTTGCTACAATCAGCAATACTGCAGGTTCCAGAGGATTTTTATCCACGGAAGATATGGGAACTTCTACCATTACCGCTACTCTGAATTCTATATCAGGAAACACTGATGTTACAGTTACTGCGGCAGTATTAGAAAGTATTTCTATCACTCCTTCTAGCCCAAGCACTCCTAAAGGAAGAACTTTAAATCTGGTTGCTACAGGTATTTTCTCCGATGGGCATAATGAAAACATCACAGACCAGGTGACCTGGTCTAGCGAAGATAATTCTATCGTAACTGTGGATAACGGTTCCGGCTTTGAAGGTAGAGCTTCCGGTATTAATGTCGGAACAATAGACGTCACTGCAGGGATTGGAGGAATAGAAGAAACTGTATCCTTCTCGGTAACTGCCGCTGTTTTAGAGTCCATCCAATTAACTGCTGATGATTCCTCTATCGCAAAAGGAACAAGCACTACAATATTAGCGACTGGAGTTTATTCTGACGGTTCCTCTCAAAATATTACCGGTTCAGTTTCTTGGAGCAGTTCACTGACTTCGGTTATTCAATTAGGAACATTAACTGCTACTCCTAAAAAGCAGGTAAATTCTCCGAATAGCGGATCACTCGGAACTTCTACAATCACTGCAACTTCCGGAAGTATTAGCGGCACTGTGGATATCACTGTAACTGCTGCAAAATTAGTTTCCATTGCAGTAACTCCTACAAATCCAAGTGTAGCAAAAGGTTTAACCAAAGACTTTACTGCTACAGGAACTTATACAGACAGTTCTACTCAAAACTTAACCGCATCCGTTACCTGGGCTTCTTCCGATACGAGTAAAGCGACTATTAGTAACGCCGCCGGAACGGAAGGAAAGGCGACAGCTGCCGCAATCGGAACTACAAATATCACTGCAACTTTAGGGACAATTACTTCTCCTTCTACCACGCTGACGGTGACCGCCGCGGTTTTACAATCGATCACGATCACACCTTCTAATCCAAGTGTTGCAAAAGGAAGATCGGAAAATTTAAGTGCAACTGGAACTTACTCTGATAATTCCACTCAGGATCTGACTACTTCAGTTACTTGGTCAAGCTCCAATAATTCCACAGTCGGCGTAAGTAACGTAAATGGAACTAAAGGAAAAGCCACAGGTGTTTCAGTTGGAACTGCAACAATTACAGCAACCTTAGGATCGGTATCCAACTCGATCACATTTACGGTAACTTCCGCTGCGTTAGATTCGATTGAAGTCCATATTACGGATTCTTCGATCGCCAAGGGAACTTCTACCCTTGCGGAAGCTACAGGGACTTATTCTGATGGGACTACTTCAGATATTACGGACCAAGTGGTTTGGAACAGTTCTCAAACTTCTATCATCCAATTGGGAGTTTTAACTGCTGCGCCTAAAAAGACACTAACTTCTCCAAATAATGGTTCTTTAGGAATATCTAATATTTCTGCTACGTTGGGAAGTATCAGTGGAAATGCAAATCTGACTGTAACTGCTGCAACTTTGGTTTCTATCCAAGTGGATCCTACAAATCCAAGTGTCGCAAAAGGACTTACTCAGAACTTTACTGCTACAGGAACATATACCGATGCAAGCACTCAGGATCTGACTACTTCGGTTACCTGGGCTTCTTCCAGCACAAGTAAAGCTACTATCAGCAATGCGGGAGGAAGTAATGGTCTTGCAACTACTCTTGCAACTGGAACTACAAATATCACAGCAACTCTGGGATCTGTAACTTCTCCTGCAAGCGTATTGACTGTGACTGCTGCGGCTCTTACCAGCATTACGATCGCTCCTTCTCCAACTTTGAGTATTGCGAAAGGACGCACTCAAAACTTCACGGCAACGGGACATTATACAGACAGTTCCACTTCTGATCTGACAACTCAGGTGACATGGAGTTCTTTCGATCAAACCAAGGCGACTGTTAGCAATACTTCAGGAACAAACGGTAAATTGACCGCTCTCCAAGAAGGAAGCACTCAGATTTCTGCAAGTTATAACTCCGTAACCAGCACGGATACTGCGGTTACAGTAACTGCTGCCGCCCTGGATAGTATCTCCATCACTCCAACTAACTCCAGTTTAGCAAAAGGATATACCACTCCATTCACTGCGAACGGTGTGTATTCTGATGCGACAACTTTGGATATTACAGCTCAAGTGACCTGGGCTTCTTCCAATACTTCTTCTTCTACGATTAGCAATTCGAGTGGAAATGAAGGTGTGGCAACTGCAGTTGCGGTTGGAACAAGCACTATCTCCGCAACTTTAGGTTCAGTATCTTCTTCTACTAACTTTACTGTGACTGCTGCGGTATTAGTTTCTATCTCAGTATCTCCTACAAATAGTAACGTATATACGACTCAAACTAAGGACTTCACTGCGACTGGTACTTACTCAGATTCAACAACTCAGAACTTGACAACTTCAGTTACCTGGGCTTCTTCCGATACAGGCAAGGCTACCATTAGCAACGCTTCCGGAACAGAAGGTAAGGCAACAGGTGTTGCGGCAGGAACGATCACTATTTCCGCTACTAGCGGTTCAGTGAGCGGGAACACTCAGCTGACTGTTGTGTTCTTAGATACTACAGCTCCAACCGTATCTAATGTGGTCTCTTTGAGTCCGACTACAGTCAGAGTAACATTCTCCGAATCTGTGAACTCGACTCAGGCCACTACTGCTGCAAATTATAAGTTAGCTCTGACTTCTGCAGTAAGCGGTTCTTGTTCCGACAATAGCAACTTTTCCTCTGCTTCTAATATTTCGGTTTCTTCGGTAAGTGGAAGCGGCGCGATCTACACTCTGACCTTAGCTTCTTCTCAAAATTCCGGTACCAACTATACTGTGATCGTGAATAAGAGCGGCATCCAAGATCTCTCCGGAAGTCCGAACAATTTAGGTTGTGCAAATTATGGAGATTTCGTAGGACAAGAGCAGTTAAAAGTAAGTTCGGCTTCTTGCGCAAGCACGAGCACTGTGATCATCAACTTCTCCAAACCGATCAAATCCGGAAACAATGTGGGCAATTCGGCAGAATGTAGTAGTACTGCAGAATGTGCGAACCGTTACTCTTTTGTAGGAACAACCGACTTAGGTACGATCAACTCCGCTAAGATCCTAGACGGAGTGGTATGCGGTGGAGCAACTGCAGACTCCGCAAAAGTTTGCGTGACCCATAGCTTATTACAAACCGGTGCTCAATATACTATCATAGCTGCGAATAACGTAAATGGAGACGGTTTCGACAATACTTCTTGGGGATCCATCCGTGATTCAGGAGATTCCGAAAATATACAATCTTCTCCAAGAGATAGAGCTTCCTTCTTAGGCTGCGGAACTTCTCCTGTAAACTTTGAGGACGGTCCGATCTCTATAGATCCGAACGGTTCTACTTTTGGTTATCTTGCAGACTTCAATAGTAAGATCTACACCGGACCTAACAACGTAGGTAACGGAGCATTACGTTTTGCTTATGACGGTTCTGGCCCAGAATCGGTTCAGTTCTCTTTTGTAAAAGATACGAACGGCCAAAACTCGGACACTTCTAACGTCAGTTCCAACTCAGCCACCACGAGAGAAAATAGCATTGCAGTTCCACCTTACGTGACCTTAGGACACTCAGGTTGTACCCAAAACGATGCTACTCTAGCAAATGGTTGTGGTCCAGACAATGAAAGTGGAAGGGGAATTTTCACCACTGGTTCTTTGGTTAGTAATCCATACATCTTCATCGCGGCAGCAAGAACAGTTCCGAGCGGATCGAACTATAACTTCGATTATATCTACTACTCGAACGATACTTCTACCAACCTGAACTATAAGTACATCGATATGGGTTCCATTACTGGAACTGTAACTGCTGGAACTTCTTCCATCGCTGTTCTGAACGATAGAGTATTCCCTGGATTTGCAAAACCGAGTAACGATGGAACAGGAACCGGCGGCGGATTGAACGCTCCCGACTTCGGGTTTATCACATTCAACAGTTCCGATTCAGGCAGCACAGGAAACTGTACTGCAGGTTCCAACTGTGATGCATACGATGGTACCAACGGTAGAAGGATCCGTATCGACTATATGCCTTTCTTTGGAGGACCTTCCGCAGGAGGAAATGGTAGTATTAATAATAGTCCGAACTGGGGATATTATATCGGAGTGGATTCTTCTATAGTGTTCAAGGATAGAATTTACGCTGCTAACGGTGGACTACATGCGGTTGGGCATAACGGTTCAATCATCCGTTCCAATTCTTCAAGCCCAATTAACGCTTGTTCCTCTAAGAATAATTGCTCTGACTGGACCGAGGTAGGACCAAGAACCAATCAAAAATGGCATAACAGCACTACCAATAACTGGTTCTCTTTGGAACTTGCAAAATTCTACGATCTCATCCCTGCGGATAGGGCATTCGCTCAATTTGCGGAATACAACGATAAACTGTATGTGACTCGGACCATCTGTATCCAAGGAACTCAGGCAAGTGGGATCCGCACAACTGCAGGAACTGTGACAGGATGTACTGATGGAACAGACACAAACCGTAGGGCCCAACTTTGGAAATGTGATCCTACACTCACATCAACAAGTACTGAATGTGATTCTGGAGACTGGACAGTCGTGGGAGACGATGGAAACGGTATCACCAACTTCGGAGATTCCACCAACAAAACGATTACCATGGTGGCTAAAAACGGATCTTATCTCTATGTAGGATTCGATAACCCGAACGGTATCCGTATCTATCGCACGAACACGACCAACCCTGGATCCGCTTCTAACGTATGGACCCTGGTTGCGAACGGTGGACTCACAGATTCCACAAATGTGCAGCAGATTTTCTCCTCTGTTTCCGTAAATACCGGCGGAGTTTATTATCTTTATGTGAGTGTTGGAAAGAACAATACTCCCGTCAGAGTATATAGGCAGCAGAACTTATGAAAAAGACATTAGGTATCGGTTTCGTATTCAGCTTATTATCTCTGGTCCTTCTATATAATTGTAGGGAAGATCAGAGATACGAACCGTTACGTTTCGAAAAAGTTTCCAGAGCGGAGAGTTCCGCTTTCCAGGCACATGTGGACGGAACCATTCTCACAGATCCTTGGGAATATAGATTTAGGATCAAACAGGCAGATAGAGTAACTCTGATCGTAGAAGTCTTGACGGATAAACCCGATCTGGGAGTGACCTTGTCCAGAAAAGGGATCTTATTCGATTCAAAGATCAAATGTGGCGATAAGATCAGCCAACTTTCTCCCTGTAAACTTGAAATAAACAATCCTGAAAAAGGAGATTATTCCTTGGTATTAAATCATCTTTCTTCCGACCCTTCGGAAGTTCTTTCTTACAGAATATTCGCCGCTGTGCATGGCCCGGGTTATGCCTCGGTAATTTGGGAGGAAGAAGTTGCGCGCAGATAAAATTCTACCCATACTCTCGATCATACTCTTAAGTTTTGGATTCGGGGAATCATGCAGACATGCCATGGTCCGTTATCCTCAAAGCCTTCCGGAAGCGTGCAGGATCTACCCTACTTCCAGAGAATGTAAACGTGCTTTAGATATAAGATCTGCTCAGGCGGAACAAGGCGGAGAAATTCATAAGGTCCAACATACCTACTACCTCTTCGGACTTTATCCTGGAAATCTAGTCCTGGATACTTCTAAGTACTGCGCAGAAGGACCTCGATCCGTCCATCAGTACACCAGTTTTTGGAATGGGCTTTGGGAGCAGTTAACACTTGCAATCTATTCCCCCCAAACAGTGGAGATAGAATGTTACAAATAGTCAGAATTCAAATCTTAGTTCTAATCTTCGGATTTTCTATGGGCTGCCATACCACCACCGTGGTTCATAAAGGCGGAGATACACCGTACGCATTGGCAAAGGAAACTCCAGGTCCCGATAAAAAAGCAAAACAAGGAAGCACAGTTTTCGGGATCTATTCTACTACCGCTCCAATGGAGGCGAGCTGCGATAGGAACCATCCAGAAGTGATCATCAAGACCGGCTTCGTGGACTTGGTCATTCATACTCTGATCGGCCCCTTCTATACTACCAAGACGGTAGAAGTGTATTGCAAACCGTAAATTGCTGGCCAAGCGCCTAGGATTTCCCAGAATAATCGAATGCCTAACTGGGCCTTCGATTATCTAATTTTACCCCTCGGAATTTATCTAGCCAGAATGACGGACGTAAGCATAGGCACTGTCCGTATCATCCTAATCTCCAGAGAAAGAAAGGTCCTAGCGGCACTCCTAGGCTTTGTAGAAGTGCTTCTCTGGCTGATAGTAATCACTCAGATCATGAGAAACCTGAGCAACGTTTTTTGTTATATCGCATACGCGGGTGGATTTGCCACAGGCACTTTTCTCGGTATGGTAGTAGAAGAGAAATTAGCCTTAGGACATTCGCTTATCCGTATCATCGTTCCGGAAAAAGGAGAAGAGATCGTCCAGAACCTGACCCAGGCAGGCTACCGCACCACCACGTTGGAAGCACAAGGAGCCAGAGGACCGGTTAAAGTCATTCTATCCTTATTAAGAAGAAAGGATATACCCATTGTGCTTGGAATACTGAAGAATACTGCGCCTGGGGCCTTTTATACGATAGAGAATGCTCGTAAAACAAGCGATCCGGAACTATGGAAGACTTCTGGACAGGAAGGAGAAAGTTTTGCCCGCATCCTATGGAGAAGGCAATCCAGGATCAGGAAATGATCCTGGATTTAGAAACAAAAAAGTCCCTTAGGCAGGGACTTTTACTAAGATCTTCTTAATTTCCTTATGCATGAACGTAGGAAAGTTGAGATTGTACTGAGGTAGTAAGAGTTTCCAATCGTCCTTACGGATGAATTTGCGACAGTTAGAAGACCCACAAGCGCATTCAAAGGTCTGGTCGAAGTTCACTACGAAGTTACCGTAGTCGATGTTTAGCTCTTCCCCAACTTCTATATCCCTTTTGGCTATAATATTGTCCATTTGATCGTACCACATGTTCGGATCGCAGGAATGGTTCATAAAGTTAGAATGATTGATAACAAATTCAGGTCCGGAAGGGCCGGTGACTAGGCCGAAGTCTACATCATAGCCGTATTTCATGAAGATTTCCTTCTCCTCTTCCGGAAGTTCATCGGCTTCCGAGACGGAGAGTACTTTCCATCCGAATTCCTCATCTTCGATCCATTCGCTATAACTGAACAGTAATGTTCCCTTAGCGATTGGTTGAGAGGCGAAGATTCCGTTTTCCCCGAACTTGTTCGTGCGTCTTTCGATCATGCAAGATCAACCTGCTCTTCCCCATTAGGGGCAAAATTTTTATCAGTCAAGACCGAGATCGAAAAAACTTCAATTAAAAATATGAAATACCCCCTAGCTCAGCCCCTAAAAAAGAAAGGCCGGTCCTGACGGGTCTTCTTCATAATTGGAAAAAAATTTCAAACTCCTCGATCAGGAAGAAGATCGGAGATCAGTTCGTAGGTCCAGTCCCCGTACGGATCCTCATCCATCTTCTCACTCTTGAGAGACCTCCAGTCTTTCCCCTTTCTTTCCATGACCAAAGAAGAAATTCTGAATAGAGAAGTGCGGCCGCTCGCCTCTTCCAGTCTGGAGCTGTCCCTTCCTATTTCTATAAAACAAGTCAGTGGAAAAATCCTGCTCCAATTTTCCCCTAATCCTAGAATGGCTTCCTCTAGATCTTCTGAGTCGGAGCCGAGAGTTAGTCTAGTCGCATCCACAAAGATAGGAAGATCTCTTCCCGCATGACCAAGGGCACCCGATCGGATCTCTTTGCAGAAGTTAACTGCTTGGGAAAAATTTTCTGCGAAGCCCAATACCGCAGTTGAGTGATGATTGGAAATCCTGGAGATCATTCTCCCGAAACTGAGTCCGTCTTCTAGACCCAAACTTCCTTTTGGAAGGATCAGTATAGGTCGAACGTCTTTGCGAACCAAACGAAACAGGTACTTAACTAATGCGAAGGATTTATTTCTAGTCGGCTGGAACAAAGTCAGGAACATGTCTTCTCCTTATGTCGAACGAAACTTATCTTTCGTTTAGTATAAATTATAATAAACAGGAAATTCTATGTCGCATAAACGAATGCAATTTTTGTAAAATTCAAGAAAAGGAAAAACGCTTGAGTACATTATGCGGATATGTAAGTTTCGGATTTGTTTTCTAGGGGAGGCACTGCTTATGAGTGGTAAAAGATTTCTTTCAAAGAATGATCATCAAAGGATTCTTTCTACCCTTGAGGTTTCCGCTCAATCTACAATAGTCCAACCAAGTATCTTAGAGATTATACGTAAGACGCTATCTAAGGCCAAAAAGATAGACCAGAACCAAGTTCCCCAAGACTTAATCACTATGAATTCTAAATTCGTGCTCAAAGACCTTGGCAACGCAGAAGCATTCCAATTCACCTTAGTATATCCGGACGAATATACCGAAAACGCACCTGCTAATGGCAAACTGTCCTTATTCTCCGCTCATGGTTCGGCAGTATTAGGTGCCAGAGTAGGAGAAGTAGTCCGTTGGGAGATCAACGGAATGGACAAATACCTGAGAGTCCAAGAACTACTCTACCAACCGGCCGCTATTTAGGATAACCGTACAATCCTCCAAGCTCCTTGGAGAGAATATCCTTATAATCCACTTCGCTAATCTGTCCATTTCGGATATCGTATACCCATCCGTGTATCTCCGGAAAACCATACTTCGCCAAAGCATTCTGTATCATTCCGGTCTTGTATAAGTTCACTACCTGTTCCGCGACATTCAGATGGATCAGTCTTTCCTCTCGTTGGTCTTCAGGAAGAGCATCCAATTCTTCTCTATGTTTTAGATACACATCCTTAATATGAGTGATCCAGTTGTCTATGAGACCGGTAGCCTTTCCTTGCAGAGCCGCTCTAACCCCTCCGCAGCCGATATGACCGCAAACAATAATATGTTTTACGTTCAATGCATCGATCGCATACTGAACAACGCTAAACAGGGACATATCGTCCACGGAAACTACGTTAGCAATATTTCTGGTTACGAAAATTTCCCCAGGATTTGTTTTAGTGATCACATTCACAGGGACCCTAGAATCACTACAACCTATGAATAATGTCTGAGGTGCTTGGCCTTCCGCATGGCGAGAGAAAAACTCAGGATCTTCCGTTGTCCTTTCCTCTACCCATTCCTGGTTATTTCTTAATAATTTTTGATAAGACTCGCTCATTTCTTTTTTTAAGGATTCGATATCATTTTCCATATTCGGTATCCCTCCTAGGATCACCGTAATTTCCTTACGGTGGGCATTTTTTCTAAATTCGTGGATCAGCTCTCGAATATCCTGATCCATATGAAGTGTTCTAGTCCCGTCTATTTCCAATGTGATCCCGGAAGGTTGGCTTTCTAAAACCTCTTTGATCTTTGCCTTATGGAAGAAGCCTAAATTTTCTCCCAAGATGATCCTTCTAAACTTTCCATGAAGCTCTTCTCTATAGATCGCGGTCCTATGATCTTCATATAGAACGAAAATCAAAGCCACCAAGATACCGCAGAATGTTCCGATCAAAACATTAGTGAAGAATGTGACGACTACAGTTACCAAGAATGGTAAGAATTGAGAATAGCCTTTTTGGAACATTAGACGGAACATCGCAGGTTTTGCGAGTTTGAGACCTGTAAAAGTCAGGATCGCAGCAAGAGATGCCAAAGGAATGGTGTTCATAAATTTAGGAAAAAGTAATACACTGATCCCGATCCACGCCCCATGAAAGATTGCCGAAAATTTGGTTTTTGCACCGGAAGAAGCGTTTACAGAACCTCTAACCACCACACTTGTGATCGGGATCCCACCTGCAAGTCCACAGGCCATATTCCCTAATCCTTGCGCGATTAATTCCTGGGACATAGGAGTTTTACGATTCTCTTCATCCAGTTTATCCACCACTTCCACGGAAAGTAATGATTCTAAAGAAGAAGCAAACGCGATCGTAAATGCCAAGGTCCATACAGGGCCCTGATCCCAATAGGAAAAGTTCGGAAAATCCAAATGAGCAAACAATTCGGAAGGATTTTTAAAAATAGGAAGAGTGACCAAGTGATCTTGGCTTAAAGCTCCTCCAGGAAGAAGATGCCCTAAAAGTAAATTCGAACCGGTCCCGAGAATGATCGCCACTAAGGAAGCAGGAATATATTTGAATTTTTTAGCAAAGTATCTATCCCAAATCCAGAAAGATAAAAGGGAAATCACTCCGATCACTAAAACATTACTCTGAAGATTCCTGAAGGCATGTACGAGCAACATGAGTGAGTTTGTCTCTTTTGCTTCATGAGGATCGTGATAGGATTCGTTTACGTCTTCTTTAGTGATATCGAATTCTTCTACCCCGAATTCCTCTACGTCGTAACCGATCAAGTGAGGCAATTGTTTGATGACTAAAAGTAGGCCGATCGCGACAGACATTCCAACTACTGTTGCGGAAGGAAGATAAGCGGATAATGCTCCAGTTCTCAAGATCCCAAGCAAAGTTTGGATCATTCCCGCAATTAATAATGCAAGAAGAAAAGCTTCAAAATTCCCCAAGTCTTTGATACCTGAAAGAACGATCGCAGTCAAACTTGCCGTAGGCCCCGAAACACTTAAGGCGGATTTACTGAAAGTTCCTACTACGATCCCGCCTATAAACCCGGAGATAATCCCTGAAAATAAGGGAGCGCCGGACGCGTGAGCAATCCCCAAACAAAGAGGAATAGCTACTAAAAAGACTGCGATACTTGAGGAAAGATCGTAAGGAAGATTGGAAAGAAATTGTTTTGTTTTTAAATTCATGATACTCGCACGGGCGGGCATATTCTACATGAAGAATAAAAAACCCAGAATTGGAAACGGTTGATAAGTCCGTAACTTTTTCCGACGTCAGTCGAAAGTATCTACAGGCTACTGAAATTGATCTAGCTTGTCCTTACCAGGCTTTTTTGAAAAAAATCAAAATACGAACAACCGATCGGTAGGAAATAGATAGATTAAAAATTCATATAAAAACGAAACCGCGAGGGACTTTATGAGAGCAAATTTGTTCAAACTTATAAGATTAGAATCCACACTTATAATATTCATAATATTTGGTTTTTCGAATATTCTTTTCTCAAAAGAAAGTCCGAAAACAGAAACAGCCATATTTGCAGGAGGATGTTTCTGGTGTATGGAAGGACCTTTCGAAAAACTACCCGGTGTCATATCCGTGGTCTCAGGATATACTGGCGGAAAAGAGATAAACCCAACATATGAAGACGTAGGATACGGAAGAACAGGACATAGAGAATCAGTATTGATTACCTACGATCCCAAAAAGATAGATTACGCAAAACTATTGGACACGTATTGGAGACAGATTGATCCGACTGATTCAGGAGGACAATTCGCAGACAGAGGCAACCAATATAGATCAGCTATCTATTATAAGAATGAAGCACAAAAAAAATTGGCCCAAGAATTTAAGGATAAAATAGGAACTTCCGGAAAATTCTCCTCTCCTATCGCTGTGGAAATATTACCTGCATCGGAATTTTATCCCGCGGAAGAATACCATCAGGATTATTATAAAAAGAACCCTACGCATTATAAACAATACAGAAAGGGTTCCGGAAGAGAGGATTATGTGATCAAGGTTTGGGGAGCTAAGCCGGACTAACTCATTATCCGAGTAGGCGGAACAAATAGATCGTAAGTCTCTGAAGCTTATCCCTCTCCGGACCAGGGATCTCTTTTTCCAAATCGATAGTCTTTCTATAAATCGATTTGAGATGGTTTTTCATAGTCCCAGGATGGATACCCAGGTCTTCGCTGATCCGACTCTTATCCTTACCGGAAGCAATTCCTGCACAGATCTCTGTTTCTTTTTTGGTAAGCTTTGTTTTATCTCTTAAAACTCCGATTAGAGCTTCTCTATCCATACCTTCATATTTTCTGAAAGTATCGGATGGAGATTTTCCAAAATCAGAATTGTTCTTTGCTTCTCCGGACTCCGAATGTTCAGGATTTGCAAAGATAGTGCTTAAGAAGCTGGAAACTTCTCCATTACGATCTTTGATAGGAAGAACATTTTGTTTCCAATCTTTTATAAAACCGTTTTTGAGATTCGAGTTAGAGATTGAAACCGAACCCTGAAGAACTGATTCCCAAAACTCATCATAAAAAGTTTTAGAAGCTCCCATTCCGGATTGGAATGCTTTTGGAGTTTTTCCTATGAGTTCATTTTCTTTTAAGCCGGAAATTTTTTCGAACTGTTTGTTCACCGCAAGGATTACACCTTCTTTATCGGTTAAGAACATTCCATTTTGTGATTGTTGGAACGCTTTGTACAAAGCTTCCTTCTTTCCCGCTTCCGATTCTTGATCTTCTGTGAATACGAATAGATAAGATTTCTCCGGCATTAGATAAGCATGTTGTTTTGTTTGGAGGAAACTTCCGTCCTTCTTCATTAAATGAAGCCCTCTTCCTTCAAACTCTCCCGACTTGCTTACATTAGGTAGTATAACGGATTCGAAATATTTTTGATCAGTTTCGGAAAGAAGATCGGTAATACTCATACTTTTAGCTGATTCAATGGAAGCGATACTTAGGATCTTCCTTCCATTCTCGTTAATATGAAGGATCCTTCCGCTCGAATCACAAATTAACAAAATATCGGGCATACTTTCTTGTGTTTGAATAATTTCCTTAACGTTTTCCAAGCTTAGATCCATCCGATTTGTTTTGTATCTAAGAAACCGCTCGATTCTTTTCGAAAAGATTTCTCTCTTATTAATAACTTAAGACATGTATTTTCAAAAAAATCCTACAAAAGCATTCTTAGAATACTAAGAAGAAGCCTCATTGTTAAATGAAGACTCCTAGCCTTCGCAGGATTATGTGCACTTGATCAGGGAAATTCCCCAAGCTAATTGTTGCAAAAGAAAGGCAAACTAGTTCAAAGCCTCTGTATCAATCCCTACAAAACTTGCTAATTCGAAAGGATTACTTTCTTGCAGAATCATCCCGCCTTGAAAGATCATAAAGTTATGAGCGATCTGAAACTTGTAATTGGAAATAAAAACATCTCCTCCTGGTCTTTCCGTCCATGGATCCTACTCACTCAATTCGGAATTCCTTTCGAAGAGATTTCCTTAAAACTATTCACGCCAGAATATGCAGCCATAATTGATAAGTATTCACCTTCCAAAAAAGTCCCTGTCTTAAACGACGGAGACCTAAGAGTTTGGGATAGCCTTAGCATTGCGGAATATTTGGCAGAAAAATATGCGGAGAAGGGACTCTGGCCCAAGGATCAAATCGCAAGAGCCAAGGCAAGATCGGTAACCGCAGAAATGCATTCAGGATTCACAGGCTTAAGATCCAATCTAAGCATGAATTTTCATGGCAGAAAGTCCGACTTCTCCGTTCCGGAAGATGCAAAGAAGGATATCGATCGGATCCAAACTCTTTGGGAAGAATGTTTGAGCTCCTACGGTGGACCATTCTTGTTCGGCCAAAACTTCTCCATAGCAGATGCATTCTACGCACCGGTTGTTTCTAGATTCATAACCTACGGAGTAAAGCTTGGGCCTAAAGCAAGCGAGTATGTAGAGACCATTTCTAATTTACCTTCTTACAAAGCTTGGGGAGAAGGAGCAAAATTAGAAATTAACTAAGCAAGATCATTTTGTAGGACCTCCAACAAAATACAATCATATTTTTGCTTGTTTTTTGTTTAGTATTTCTTAGAATTCAATCTTATGAATTCTAAGAAAAGAGGCACAGAAGAAGTTCCTCCCAGTAGATTTGATAAGATCCAAAGGGAAGTTTGGCTGGAAGATAGGATAGATCTAACGGAGGAATCATCTCCTTCTACCCAATTCTTTTGGGAAGATTCCAAATCGGTTCTCACTCGAAACAAATCACCCGATATTCCATTCGATGCGAGTATCAACCCATATAGAGGCTGCGAGCACGGATGTATCTATTGTTTTGCAAGACCGAACCATTCTTATGTGGATCTTTCTCCGGGATTGGACTTCGAAACAAAAATATTCGTAAAGAAGGAGCCGGCCAAACTTTTAGCGGAAGAATTAAGAAAGAAGAAGCAAGCGCTCTCACCAATCACAATAGGCACAGCCACAGATCCATACCAACCGGGAGAAAGGATCTACAAAAACACAAGATCATTATTAGAAGTCTTGTTGGAATTCAAACAACCTGCAGTAATTATTACTAAGTCTTCTATCATCCAGAGAGATACGGACATTCTTTCCGAAATGGGAAAATTAGGAATTTTGAAAGTGTTTCTTTCCATCACCACTTTGGACAAAGAACTTTGGTCCAAGTTAGAACCTAGAGCTCCAGCTCCCGTAAGAAGAATGGAAACTCTTCGTAAACTCACCGACGTTGGAATTCCAACAGGAGTATTATTCGCTCCGGTAATTCCATTCATCAATGATTTCGAAATGGAACATCTATTGGAACAGGCATCTTTATCAGGTGCAGAATCAGCCGGAATGGTATTCGTCAGACTCCCATTCGAAGTTGCACCCTTATTCGAAGACTGGCTTACCAGACATTTCCCTCTCAAAAAAGAAAGAGTGCTAAAAGTCATTTCGGAAGCAAGAGGAGGAAAATTATACAAGGCCAATTGGGGAGAAAGAATGAGAGGAGAAGGAAATTATGCGGAACTTCTCCAAAAAAGATTTTCGATCTGCATCAAAAGGTTCGGACTCACGAAAAGAAGAGAATTGAGAACGGACTTGTTCGCTGTCCCTTCCCACTATCTTCTGAAAAAGAAAAAACAAGAGGAATTCCTACCGGGACTCTTTCCGGAATAAGTACCATAACATAGGTCATAACCATTACGTTTGTTCGAAATAGCAGAAAGAAAGAAGCGAATTGGATAGAAATTTCCTTCCCCATTTTTCAGACAGATCTGATATTTACCGAATGAATTGGGAACAAAACTACCATCTGGAAGACGGAACCTTTGCAGGAGCAGGCGACGTACCTATCTATTACCGAGCCTATCGTGCAAAAGACGCAAAAAATCCTAGAACTTTAGTGGTCCATCACGGGATCGGAGAACACGGAAAAAGATACGACAACCTACTCGAAGCACTTTCCGGAAAAGGATATAATGTTTATCTAATAGATGCTCGCGGCCACGGAAAATCCGGAGGAAGCAGAGGAGTAGTCACTCATTTTAACCAATATTTAGCGGACCTTGACAGACTGATCAGCATTGCAAAACAGAAAGAAGGAGTCAAGCAGGTCACTCTAATGGGGCATTCTATGGGAGCATTGATCTCGCTGTTTTACGCAGGAGAACCTTCTCACCAAGCAAACTTAGACAGACTTGTGCTGAGCGGATTGCCGATCGCGGTAAAAACAGACTTAGTCATGAATATCAAAAAAGGTGCGGGAAGTTTACTCGCTGGAGCATTTCCTACTCTGACCGTTCCAACCGGATTAGATGCGAACGCATTATCCAGAGATAAGTCGGTTGTAGAAGCTTATAAAAAAGATCCTTTAGTTCACGGTTCCGTTGGAGCTTACTTAGGTGATTTCCTTCTGAATTCCAAAGAAAAAGCTTTGGAGAAAGCCGCGCGGATCAACTTCCCAGTCTATCTATTCCATGGAAAAGAAGATTCTATCGCACTTTCTGTAGGAACGGAAGAAGCATTTAAAGTGATTCCTTCTTCAGACAAGTCTATGAAAATTTATGATGGCTTGTACCACGAAACTATGAATGAACTTCCAGCGGACAAGGCAAAAGTTTTGGGTGATTTAGTGAACTGGTTACAGACTCATTAATGATAACTAAGATCCGATCCGCTTTCAGCTGGATATTAGGATATCACCTGATCGCCGGTCTTCCAGAAGAAGAGCGGCGGTCCTAATGCTCATGGCTTGGATAGTTCCAGTTCTTGTTTCGTTTTGCCTGTTTATCGCGCGCGAGGTATAATCTAGAGAAGCTCAAGATAATCGGGGACAGTTAGACGATACGAACAGCTTCGTGTTTAGATATAACTTTAAATCCGACCGATACTGTTCGTCAGTTATCCGACATCTCCCAAGAAGAGTCATTTTATATTTCGATATTCAAATTCCACGACGTTCGCTTTTTAATGTAAATTTTCTTTGAAAAAATCGGTGAGTTTATCAAAAGGGATCACATCCAATCTATCATATAGGTCCACGTGAACTGCTCCAGGTATGATCATAAGCTCTTTCGGCTCGTTTGCCGCTTTAAAAGCATCTTCACTGAAATATCGAGAATGAGCTTTTTCCCCTGCAATTATCAGAACAGGACGTGGTGAAATTTCTTTTATGTAAGTTAAAAGCGGCATATTCATAAAAGACCAGGGCGTGGTTGCGTTCCAAGCTCCATTTGAGTTAAGAGATCTATGATGAAAACCTCGCGGAGTGCGGTAATAATTAAAATAATCCACTACAAATCGAACCTCGGAACCATCCAGAGTTTCCGGTAAGTTCCTAGGTCCAGGCGCAGGTTTTCCATTTTTTGCATCTTCCCAACGTTGCTCGCTCATTTTCACCAACATTTGTGCACGTTGCTCGGCGGTTAAACTATCGTAATATCCCTTCGACATAACTCGAGACATATCGTACATACTGGTAACTGCAACGGCCTTAACACGTTTATCGATTGCGACAGCGTTTAACGCCATACCGCCGAATCCGCAGATGCCGATAATCCCAATTTTATTCCTATCAACAAAGGTTTGCAGGCCTAAAAAATCGATCGCCGCACTAAAATCTTCCGTGTTAATATCAGGTGATGCGGTATTGCGAGGTTCACCTCCGCTTTCACCGGTATAAGACGGGTCAAAAGCAAGAGCTGCAAATCCGCGTTCTGCCATAGTCTGCGCATATAAACCGGAGGATTGCTCTTTGACTGCCCCAAATGGACCGCTTATGGCAAGCGCCGGCAAAACTTGATTGTTGTAATTTTTCGGAAGATACAAATCTCCTACGAGTGTGATCCCATACCTATTTTGAAAAGATACTTTCTTATAAGTAATTTTCTCGCTCTTCGGAAATTTTTTGTCCCATTCTTGGGAACATCCAATGGTTGTTATAATCAAAAACAACCCTCCTATAAGCTGCGTTATCTGTCTAAAGATTTGATAGAATCGAGAATTGCGATTCGTCGATTTGTTGATTGATAGTTCATTCATACCGTTTAAGATATAATGTTTTTTAATCTAGCCGTCAATGCCTGATCCTATTTGCAATTGCCTAATCCTACATATTGTTATTTAATTTCTTTGAGGATAGAGAGAAATGAATGTGAAATCAAAAAGTATGCTAGAACTATTAGAGAAACTGATTCCTGAAGAGGGACTCCACGAAAATGTGATCGATAAAGTTGATCTATTTCGTACAAACAATTCAACTCCTAGACTACCCCAGTGTTACGACTCTGGAATTATCATTCTGGCTCAAGGGCAGAAAAAAGCCTTTTTAGGTGAAGAAGTTTTTCTTTATGATCCGATGCATTATCTTGTTCTATCCGTGCCGATCCCGATGGAATGCGAAACCACAGCCAGCAAGGAAAAACCCATGTTGGGTTTTAGGATCCGAGTGGATGCAATTTCAGTTGGAGAGATCATGCAATCAATGGACAAAGTAAAAGAAAATACTGAATCTATTCCGCATGGAATTTATTCGTCTGCCATGGACTCTCAAATATTAGATGCGAGTATTCGTTTATTAACAGCATTAAATTCACCTTCGGACAGCCACATGTTGGGCCCGATGATCGTTAAGGAAATTATTTACAGAGTTATCCAAGGAGAAAACGGATTTGCGTTACGCTCGCTTGCAAATCGTAATCAACATTTTTTCCAAATATCTAGAATTCTAGATAAAATTCACAAATCATATGGAGAAAAATTAGATATAAACATTCTAGCTATAGAAGCAGGAATGAGCGTCTCCGCTTTTCATACAAATTTTAAAATTATCACTAAAATGGCACCTCTCCAGTATATAAAGAACGTAAGACTTCACAAGGCAAAGATGCTCATGATGCACGAAGGAGCAAAAGCGCATAATGCTGCTATACGAGTAGGTTACGAAAGCCCTTCTCAATTCAATAGGGAATACAAACGATTATTCGGAAACCCTCCTATGCAAGACGTCGTAAAATCAGGAACTATGTTATAGTCTAGTCTTGTAAGAACAAGACGGATAAAAGTATTATAGTGGTTAGCATATAAATAATATGGAAAAGATAGATCGTTTTATCAATCAAGTGAATGAGTTTGCTTCGAATACCGAGACAATTGAAGGGATTGCGATAGCAGGCTCATTCATTTCAAAGCAACTTGATGAATACTCCGATATTGATTTTGTTATAATATTGAAAGATGGAATTCAGTATCAGAAAAAAGAAATGATCGATTTCGCAAAGAACTTCGGAACTTTGCTATCAGCATTTACCGGTGAACATGTTGGAGAGAGAAGGCTTTTAATTTGTTTGTATGAGGATCCATTTCTCCATGTTGATTTTAAATTTATCCAGCTTTCCGAATTAAAGAGCCGGATCGAAAACCCTGTATTTACTTATCACAACAATAAAGAGATCCAATTAATTCTCGAATCGTCAAAAGCAGAATGGCCGAATCCGGATTTCCAATGGATAGAAGATAGATTTTGGGTTTGGGTACATTACGCCGGAGCAAAGTTGGGAAGAGGAGAGTATTTTGAGACGATTGATTTTTTATCGTTCATTAGAAATACAGTTTTAGGTCCTTTACTTCATCTCAAAAATAATTCCCTGCCCAGAGGAGTTAGAAAATTAGAGTTTATTATTGATCCGATCGATCTTGAAAAACTAAAATCCACAATTCCAAGTTATGATTTCCTATCCATTAAAAGTTGCATATTAAATTCAGTTAAATTGTACCAGGAATTGAGATCGGTGTTATATAATTCTGAAATTAAAAACTTATCCGAAGCTGAGAATTATGCTTTGGATTATTTGGATCATATAAGCAAATAAGTGCTACGCCGCCCATGCGTTGTTAACCGGGCGGGCGGACATGCGCGTCCGGTTAACCTGTCGGCATCTTCTCGAATACTTTCAATTCAGGATCAATCGCATCCCAAGGTAACCCGCGAACTTTGTAAGTAAGCACATGAGGTGCAAATCTCTCAGGTTCGTCTAGACTTCCCGCATGAACTGCAATCAAGTCCGGCATTGCAGCAAAACGCAAGTAAACCGGCGTTCCACAAACAGGGCAGAAAGAGTGGATCTTCATATTGCCACTGTCACCCGCTATTTCCCAGTGAGTCGCCTCACCAGTGATTGTCATTTCAGCTCTCGCAGGGAAAGTTAGATAAGATCCATGTCCAGTGCCACTCCTCCGTTGGCAATCGCGACACTGACAATGGTTTTGAAAGATTGGTTCATGTTTAGTCGTATAGCGGACTGCACCGCACGCACATCCGCCGGTGTAAGGTTTGGTCATGTGAGAGTTCCGCTGGATGCAGACTTCGGCTTTGCAAAAACATCGATGCCCTGCCCTGTTTCCAATAAAGATTTCAGACTGGAAAGAACGATCGGCCATCCTTGTTGGATTCCTTTGGCCATTCCACTACCTGCTTCAAGTTCATCGTGAGTGACTGTTAGTCGTACCATATCATCGTAAGCTTCTACGTTAAATGTCACTCGACTATAACTTTCCGGATCAGCTGCTTGTGAAGGACTCGTCCATGTGATTACTAGACGAGTTGGCGGAACGACTTCGACTACTTTACCTACAATATTAACTGTGCGATCATTAGCGCGCACATGCTCCCAGGTTGACTCGGGCTTCCAATCGGAAATATTCTCATGACCCCAATAGAGTCGAGTGATCTCCGGCTTCATGATTGCCTCGAACACCTTTTCAGGTGTCGAGCGGATATAAGTTACATAGACAAAGCTTGTCTTCTCTTTACTCATTATTCTCTCCTTCAAGTTCCTTCTTCAGGTCGTGTAGCAGACTAAGCCGCTGGTGTTCGAACTTTCGCACCCATCGTTCATAAACCTCATGTAGAGGCACCGGGTTGATGAAATGCAACTTCTCCCTACCGCGCCAAACCGTGCTTATCAGATTGGCCGCCTCAAGAATACCGATATGTTGAGTGGTCGATTGCCTAGTCATGTCCAAGTGCTCGCAAAGCTGGCCCAAAGTTTGGCCATTCTTCTCATATAGAAGGTCCAACAGCTTTCTGCGTGTCGGATCTCCCAGCGCCTTAAAAACATTATCAGCATCCATTCGTTGCGTTTATAAGAAAATAATATGCAGGTAAATACCTGCATGTCAAACAGAATACTGAAAAAATTACTAACAAATAGATCAATAAATGGATCGACCACCCAAGCAAAAGTGGAGCCTATACTAGCCAAACGGAGGATCCGAGAAAATGACAGTGAAACGAATGGACAATGTTGGCATTGTCGTCGAAGATCTTGAGGCAACGATTTCTTTATTCACCGAACTTGGTTTAGAGTTAGAAGGACAAATGCGAGTCGAAGGATCTTGGGCGGATCATGTCGTGGGGATCGAAGGAATGCAAGTCGATATGGCCATGATGAGAACACCGGACGGACACAGTCGATTGGAATTGTCTAAGTTTATCAGACCAACGGCAATAAGCAGAGAACCGAAAAATGCCCCTTCCAACACCTTAGGCTATCTTCGAGTAATGTTTGCAGTTACAGATATCAAAGATACTATTGCTCGACTAGAAAAGCATGGAGTTACGCTCGTCGGCAAATTGGAACAGTACGAAGATAGTTATCTTCTTTGCTATTTGCGAACCCCCGAAGGATTCATCATCGCATTAGCCGAGGAACTTAAATAAAGTCCTTATCATTAAACGAAATTAGCGACAATCAATAAGGTCTGAAAATCAAATGGAAAAACATAAAATCTTTACTACATCCTTCGCAAGCGTTTATCCCATGTATATTCAAAAGGCGGAAAGAAAAGGACGAACAAAAGCAGAAGTAGATAAAATTATTTTTTGGCTTACCGGATACGATTCTAAAAGTTTTCAAAAACAACTTAAGAATGAAGTAAATTTCGAAGAATTTTTTGATCAGGCCCCTCATCTCAATGATAATGTTTCACTGATCAAAGGAGTAGTCTGCGGTATTCGTGTAGAAGAAGTAGAAGACAAACTTATGCAGAAAATTCGTTATCTAGATAAGTTGGTAGATGAATTGGCCAAAGGAAAGGCCATGGAAAAAATATTACGCGGATCTGTTTAAAGATTCATTTTATTTGGATTGGTAGAAGGTCAATCGAACCCACTGGCTGCGCTTGCATGGGCAAACATTCGCCCATGCATTGTGGGAAGTACCTAATGTTTGGATTTATCCAACAAGTTCCGCCAATAGTTTATCTAGTACTAGGCAGAGATCCTTCCAAGCTTCGACCGCACCGATTTCCATCTCTCGGACTTCGGCAGAAGCGAATTTGACCACGTGAGTCATAAGAGTTAGATCACCTTCCGTTGTGAAGGTACGCGACTCTACAGTAGCATCCGGATTTTCCGGACCGTTAGGATTAAACGTGGACATGTCTGTCGCATAATTCTCGTCATTCGCTACCTTCTCTGGTATGATTACCTCTAGGAATTTTCCATAAACACCCATTTCGGTCCCATTTTGATCTGCAAATACGTACAGGTATTTGCCTCCAACCCTAAGATCGTTCTCTATAGTTTTAAGCGTCCATCCTTCCGGACCAGTCAGCCAACGAAGCATAAGCTCAGGTTTAGTGAAACAATCGAATACCAATTGACGAGGCGCGGCAAAATATCGTGTAGCAACAACTTCTCTTTCACCTCTCAGCTCTACCTTTAGTTCTTTTAGATCTGCTTTCATTTTAATGATCTCCTTTTGTTTGCATGGTCTGCAATTCTTCGAGTAGCCCATCCAGTGATTGATAGCGCTTCTCCCACATCTGGCGGTATTTCTCAATCCATTCTGTCGCTTTTTTGAGCGGCGCAGTTTCGAGTCGGCGAGGACGTGCCTGCGCTCTTACCGTGGTTGAGATAAGACCTGCATCCTCCAAAACTTTGAGATGCCGCGAAATAGCCGGCTGGCTCATTTTAAAGGGTTTAGCGAGCTCCATGACGGTTAGGTCCTCTTTCGCTAGGCGCATGAGTATGGCCCGGCGAGTAGAGTCAGCAAGTGCGGCAAAAGTAGAATCGAGATTTTGCATACCTAAATTATTATATAATCATATAGTTATATAAAGTCTAAATGTCAATCCCTTTTTTAGTTCCTTTTTCTTTAAAGTTGATTGTATCGTTTGCGGAATTCTTCGTTCGGGATCCGCTCTTCTCCTGCTCGTCGAAGATCCGCCAGAAGACCATTTACAAAGTACATTTCGATCTCTCCTTTGTTTTTGGCAGGCACAGCGCCTCTATATTCGCAGTCGAAGAAATCTTTTACTAGTTCATATGTGGCACCGGAAATATTGATACGGCCGGGAATACCTGATGATTCACATCTGCTTGCAGTATTGACCGTATCGCTCCAAACGTCGTATGCAAACTTCTTCTCACCAATTACACCTGCTATCAAATCACCCGAGTGGATCCCGAGTCGAAGCTCCCAGTATGGTAGGCCCTGGTTCGCTTTGATTTCTTTCATTTGATTCATGAATGCCTGGATCTCCAGAGCAGCCATTACGCAGTCGACAGCGTGTGTACTATTCGATTCCGGGATACTACCCGCAAACATGTAACTGTCCCCGATCGTTTTGAGTTTTTCTAGATTATGCCGAGCCATTACACTATCAAAATACGAGAAGCAACGATCTAGCTCTGCAACGAGTTCCGTAGGCGATAGAGTCTCAGCAATCTGAGTGAAACCCTTGAAGTCGGTAAAACAAACCGTTGCGCTGTTATACAAACGAGGTTCTGAAACTCCCTTCTCTTTCAACTCTTGGGCAATTTCTTCCGGCAATATGTTAAGAAGCAATTGTTCCGACTTTTTATGCTCTTCTGTTAACTTTGCTTCTGCCAAATCTACCGCCTTCACAAATTGGTAAACAACCAGAAAAAAAACAAAAGATAGCAATATCAGAGGGGGCATAAGATACTCGGCCGGTACTACCCATCTAGGTGGACCAAAGATCCCACTCCCACCCAAAACTTTATAATAATACTGGCTAAAAAGAAAAAGCACTAAAGGCAAAATAGAGATTATGATCCTTGCAGTATTAAACTTTTTAGAGATCATTAGAAATGACAAAGTGGAAGTAAGTAGAAACCCTAACTGTGCAGGATCATCCGCTTGAGACATTGTCAGTGCTAAAAGGTGATAATTAACGGCGATTAACGTAATTACCGCAGATAAATTATAATAACGTAATCTTAGTAAATAAAATGCAAATAGTATCGGAATGATAAGAAGGAAATAATGGATAAAAGAAAAAAGATGGGTTTCAGGAGGTTCGTTAAAATATATTGAGATAGTTAGCAGCGTCGGGACCGCAAACATACTCAATTGAGTGTAAAATGTTGTGCGGACCGGCCTTGATTCGGATTGAGTCAGTCCACTAGTAATTTTTTTAGCCTGAAACCATTCTCGGATCGCATCATATATATCATTTACTTTTTTCATTCCGGATCCACCCCCTTTCATTCCTAATATCGTTCCAAGAACAAGAATTTTTATTCCAAAGAAGCCCAGTCATTTTTGACTATCGTGCAAGGTCCTGTAATTGTTTCACCTTCTGGTCCTTCTCCGGAGACTCATAAGCCTTTAAGGAAAAAGTATTCATATTATATTCTTTTGTAGTATAGTTTTCCTTATAAGGACCGACTAACTCTTTATCAGGCTCGGTAGTTTTTGCGGCCAGGATCCTCCTCATTCCTTCTTCCCCTTGCCCGAACCATTCAGGATCCACCGGAAGATTGACCCTATATCCTCTCAATTGGGTTAAAGCATAAGGGCCCTCGTAGCCGCTTTCCCGGATCAATTTGCCGAAAAACAAAAACTCCACTTCTTGCCTTCCACCGGTCAATTTACCGTCAAAGCTCGCCCAAGCGATAGGATCCCCATTTCCAGCATTCACAAGATTGGCTTCTAAATGATAAGTCCCAGCTTTGAATACATTCACCCCCGTTTTTACGCTCAGAGAACCGTCCTTAGGAACATCTAAAAAATAACCGCTCCATTCTGCAGGTTGGTAAGGAGAGGAGAAGAAGGAAGTTAGTACTTTGCCCTGTTTCTTCTCCTTTGCATATTCGAACTCTACTTCCAGGAACATATCTCCCCAGTCTTTGTAGGTGGGCCTCCATTCGAAGGTAAAAATATTGTCCTTAGCCTGAGCATCTCCGTCGATTCCCTTATCGTTTCCATCAGGAGGCAGAGCCACGAATTTATTACCGTCGAATTCTTTCCAAAGTTTTACATTACGAATATTTAATGGAACTTTCTCGAAATTACTAGTATTAAAACATTCCAAAGTGATATAAATAGGATCCTTCACTCCTATTGCAGCCCATTGTAAAGGTTGCAATTTACAGGAATAACCGTTTGGTTTTTTGTCCTCAGGCTTATCCACCATCGCGATGGGAGAAAGTTGGATAAAATATGGATTTGTGAGATCTTCGTTATGCTTGGTCAAAGGCCTGGAGTTAGGCGGATACTCGGACCATTCTAAATAATCTTTCAAAATTTTTTCCGGAGGAATGGACTCGTCCAGACTTTCCAAAAAGTTGGGATTGTCCGCCGCAGAACCACCGCCCGGTGGACTTCCTTTCGCCATCCATTCTGCTTTTGCTTTTTTCTCTTCTTCTGATAAGAACCAACCGTTCTCTTCAGCTTCATCCCTTAATAGATAGAAAACCAAGGCGGCTGCAATCGCAAGCCCAAGGTAGATAAAAATTTTTTTTTGACTCATCTCTAGTTTTTCAGTGCCCAGTACAGGTTCACCTGTATACGAAATGCGAAGCCTTTCTCAACCTTTATTTTAAGAATCCTTAAAGGAGAAATTCGATAACCCTTTTGGACTAGTTTTATTAGAACAGATTCTTTTCAGTCTTCTTATTTGGTTTGCCAATCTTCTTATTTCTCACTTACAAACCTTCGTAACAATTGCTTGGAAATAAATTGTAACTAACACTGCACGCTATTGTAGCGACTGCTATACATCATTATTTCATAATATGATTTTTAATTTGTATGTTTTTTTACATTCGACCCGTTATGTTAAAAAAAGTCCAATCACTTGACTCGGAAAGCCACCTAGCGCATACTTGTAGACCGGGAAAATCAAATGCTAAGGTTTTGGTTTTCCCAAAAGATCGGAGAATAGAGAAAAATGAAAAATTGGAAAACTATGGTATTGGGATGCGTTTTCGCATCGTTATTTGCTGGTTCGCTTTCTGCGCAAACCTATACGGTTTTCATTCACGGAAAGTCTGACAGCAATCACAACGGCGTGGGAACTACTGACGTGAATAACTATTGGGGAACAGCACCGAACTCTGTGTCCGGAGCAAAAATTTTCGTTGGTTACGACGGAACTACTGACCCAAGAACTTACGGAACGGCAAGAGCGCAAACCAATGTCACTACGGGCTTGAATACATATTGCAAGGGTTCTAACTCCTGCAAGATCGTATGTCATAGCGCGGGTTGTTATGCGATTGAGTATTGGTTATCTAACCTGGGAGCCACTGCATCAAGCAAAGGTTATAACTTAACTAAAGTTACTGCTTTAGCTTCTGCTTCTGGCGGATCCGAGCTTGCTTCTGCTCTGAATGGTATTACATTCGGATTCGGCGGTAACGCAATGGATAAATCCCTGATCGTTGGAACCGCTCGTGGCGCGTACAACCATAATAGCACTGCAGGTATCACCGTATACCAAGTACCAGGTTATAAAGGTATGATCGGAGCTTCCGCGATTCTTCCGGGAGAGGACGATTATGCAGTCGCTTTCCATTCTTCCTGCGCTTATAACAAGTCGGGTGGATTAAGCGTTTGTCAATCCTCTGTAACTCAGTACGAAGGGATTTGGCCTTTCGGTTCTAATGTGACCTATACTCAATTCCAAGGTCATACGAGAGCTTCTTCCGTAGGGTCTTCCGGATTATACTTGAACCACAGTGAATTGAAAAACGAAGGCTGGAGATAATCCATTCCAAAATAGCGCGTCGAAAAACCGGCGCGCTATCGTTTATGAAAATCTTAATTATTTTACTCCCCTTATTTATATTCCACTGCTCACAAATCCAATGGAGACCCGCAAGTCTAGCGGTCGAAAGAGGATGGTCTGAAACCGGCAAAAACATAGTTCAAACTGAAGTGATCTACGAGGAAAAGGATGCATGGAATCCTTTAAGCGGGACTACTCACAAAAAGAATTATAGAACTAAATTCAGAATTTATGAAATACCAGGAACCTTAAGTGATTCCGGAGATCCGCCAATTTATTCTTATGAAATAGGTTCTTGGACATTGCCCGGATCCGTTTATTTTCATTCGGCAACCAATCGTTTATTTTGGATCCAAGGTATAAACGACGAATATGGTGGAGCTATTCGTTTTCCTGCAGTTTGGTCCCCGAAAGGATTTCGTTCCTTCGAACCTAAAAGTTTCCAAAAAGAAGACCAGACAATCTTTCAATTCGTACCGTCTCCCGACGGAGGAAAGGCCGCAATTATATTAGGAAAATTGAGATCAGATCTGGAGATAGAGTCCCCTGTACTGATCATAGCGGACGTAAATGGGCAATCTTCTTCTTATGATAGATCTTATTTTGAATTTCCTTTGGTAAAATGGGAAGAGACTCCGGAATTTAGGATCCGATGGTCTGAGAATTCGGATCTTCTATACATTCGAGTCCAAAACCAAGTTTTCAAAACGAATGAAAAATCTAAAAAGTTGGAAGAAGCGAAAGAATTCCCGGTTTGTTTTTATCCTGCCTCTAATTTCGGGCCTGTGGGGATCAGTCCAGGAGGAAAAGGGGGAGATTCGGATATCGCAAGGGATATGGAAGCTCCTCCATTCAAACGTTTTAAGGACAAACCCTTGGTCAAAAGTTTAAATCAGACCAAGGATTGTAGCCAATAAGAAGATTACTTTTCGCGAGATATCGCCTTTCTTCTTTCTCTTATAAACTCGATCACTGCAGGCATTACAGAGATGATTATAATCGCAAGAATAACGATCTTGAAGTTCCTTTGTACGAACTCCAGGTTTCCGAATTTATAACCGCCGAATAAGAAAATGGCGATCCAAATCACTCCACCGACTATATTATACAAAATGAATTTAGTATAGGTCATACTTCCGATCCCTGCAACGAAAGGAGCGAATGTCCTTACGATCGGGATGAATCTTGCAATAATGATTGTCTTCCCGCCGTATATCTCGTAAAAACGGTGAGCCTTTTCGAGGTGTTTTTTATTTAAGAAGGGGACCTTCTCCTTTGCGAGAATCTGTTCTCCCGCTAGGTGGCCGATCGCATAATTGACTGTGTCGCCTAAGATCGCAGCGATGATAAGAAGGATGAGTAATGTCCCAAGATCCAAACTTCCCCTGGCTGCAAATGCACCTAAAGCAAAGAGCAAGCTATCTCCCGGAAGTATAGGAGTTACAACAAGACCTGTTTCACAAAATATGATCAAGAATAAGATCAGATAGATCCAAGTGCCGTATGCAATGATCAATGCATCCAAATGATTTTCCAGATGCAAGAAGAAGTCTAAAAGATATTTGATAGTTTCCAATTTAAGCTCCGAAAGTCAGATTCAAGGGCCTTGCGAGGAAGTCAAATGTTAGAGCGTACTTCCGGAAATAGGCCTGCTTGGTCCGGGCCTTGTTTATAAATTTTTGTAGGATAATTTAATCGGATTTTTCCGGAGGAAACTCCTCTTTTGTCGGGTCGGATCCTGGCATCAAATTCTACCGGATCACCCTGTTTCAGATTTTGCTTTCTAAAACGAAAAGAATAATAAAAGTCCTGAGCGTAGATAACCTTTCTGCCGGAAACCAGCAGTTTTATGTCTTTGATCAAGATCCTTGCTTTTTCCGGATTGGGGTCTATCGAAATAGATTCCACAGTCCCTCTGAATCTGGTCCTGATTTTAGGCAAGTTTTGGAGATCTTCTTCCATGCCTTCCATCCGTTAGACCAATTCAAATCAAAAGTACAGTTCCGTACATTCGTTTTTCATTGTCGCCCATTCCTATTTCGGATGATCGGGAAACGTTCCTAATCGGAACATGGTCCAACTATATACAGGTCCTACGGAGATTTATATGACCAGGTTTCAATTATTAACAAAAAGTTTGAGTTTGTCTGCCCTTCTTTCCCTGAGCTTGCTCGCGGGAACAGGTTGTTATACAAATATTCGTCCGGGAGAGGCAGGGCTCAGATATCATCCTTTAACGAGCGGGCTCCAAAAGGATCTATTGACCAACGCAATTTATTTCTATGCTCCATGGAACGATGTAGTGTTGTACCAAACCCAATGGACCTCTTACAAAGAGAAAGTGGATGTTCTTACCAGAGATGATTTGACTATTAACGTCGTGGCAGCAGTCATTTTGAGACCCGTCCCAGGAGAGATCTATAATCTTCAAATAGAAATCGGTCCTGATTATTATGAAAAAGTGGTGCGGCCTCAGTTCAGGACATCGGTTCGTAACGCGTTATCCGCTTATAGTATGATCAAAATTTCCAAAGAAACACCTAAGGTATCCCAGGATATTCGCCAAGCGTTGGGAGAAAAGTTAAGAGGCAAGCATGTGGAAATAGACGATGTGATCATAGATGATATAGAATACAGCCGTCCCATCCTGACTGCGATAGAAGGTAAACTCACTAAAGAGCAAGAACAGGAACAAATGAAATTCGAGATAAATATAGCGAAGAAGGACGCGGAAATTACGGTGATCCACGCAGAAGCGAAAGCGAAATCCACTGTGATAGAAGCGGAAGGAACCGCTCAAGCTACAGTGATCGAAGCCCAAGCAAGAGCAAAAGCCCAGAAGATGATCGCGGCCCAGTTGACAAAACAATATATTCAACTAAAAGCTTTTGAAAATCCTAATACGAAACTTCTATTCGTTCCGACTGGGAAAGACTCTCTTCCTATGATCATAAATACTCCGACGGACGGTCCAAGACCTGTTGATCTGCCTCCTGCAGGAGATAAATAAAGAAGAAGGTCCGTTTTTTCAAAAATTGCGCGCGCTGAATAAAAATTGGGAAACGGTTCCGTATGAACCTTTCCCAATTCAGCGAAGCCCAACAAGAGATCATAGGAGATCGCTCCAGATTTTTACAAGTTATAGCCGCGGCAGGTTCCGGAAAGACCAGCACCTTAGTAGGAGTAGTACAAAGCGAACTCTCTAAAGGTACAAGCGGAGAAGAAATACTGGTCCTGAGTTTCACTCGAAAAGCAGCAGGTGAGATCAGAGAAAGGATCAAAAAGAAAACCGGTACAGATTCCGTAAGAGTACATACATTTCATGCATTCTGTCTAAGGGCATTGATCACCTGGCATCCTGATTTTCGGAATAGAAGACCTTCTATCCTAACCTCTTCCGAAAAGAACCGATTTTTTAGAGAATGGTTTCGTAAAGAATCGGATATTATCGGTGGAATTCCGTACGAAATTTTGATCGGAGCTTCTACATTACCTTCTAATTTCCCCCAATCTTGGAAAAGCCCTTTATTAGAAGATTATAAAAACTTCAAACGCAAAGAAGGAAAACTAGATCTGGATGATTTGGTCACGATCTTTTTGGATTCCTTAGAAAACGGGGACCCTTGGACTGAAATTCCGAAGAGAAGTTTAAAAAGGATCTTGGTGGACGAATTCCAAGACACTGATCCGGAACAACTTAGATTTTTGAAATTGTTGTCTGAACAATCCAAGATTTTGGTAGTCGGAGATGACAGCCAAGGAATTTACTCGTTCAGAAAAGCGGATATATTCAATTTTTTGAATTTTCCCGAGATGTTCCAACCTTGCACTCGAAAATTCCTGAACACAAATTATAGGTCTCTTCCAAAGATCGTAGATACTTCTTCCATTCCTATTTCTAAAAATAAGAACAAAATAGAGAAAAAGGTAATCGCTCATAGAAAAGGAAAAGCGATCGTTTCCAGGATTCGAATGGATAGGATCCCGGAAATATTTACTTATTTGGGAGAATTGTATAAACGAAGTGGAGGAGAATTAAAGATATTATGCCGTTCCAATCATAGGATCAGAGAATATTTGCATGTAGGAGTTCCGCCTGAATTATTGCTTACAATCCATTCTGCTAAAGGTTTGGAATTTCACACTGTGATCGTGGATTTGGCGGATGGTTGGAATCTTAGAAAAGATTCTCCCGAGCAGATAAAAGAAGAAGAACACAGAGTTCTATACGTTGCACTCTCCAGAGCTAAGGATTGTCTCATCATCCTGGGTAAAAAGACAAGTTCGGGCAGAGAAACCGCAGAAGACTTATTTTTCTCTTATTTTAATAGAGATATCCCGATCTTAAAATTTTGAATCGGAGAATTATTTTAAATTCCAAATTTTTTCTGCAACAAAGCGATTACAATCTGCTCTCATCTAACAATCCGTAAATAAAAACTCCTGTTAAAGGAAATATAGGATAAAAGATGAAAAAGAATACAGAACTGAAAGAAACTCTTGGAAGTGTAAGAGAGATTATCTCCGATAGCAGCTTCGACAATCCTACTTATCTAGGGATCGCATATTTTATCCGGGATCTATTTTTCTTCTCGGTCACCATGTTCTTACTTTGGAATGTAGAAACTTGGTATTATCTTCCTTTTCTTTGGGTATTTGCGGGACTTAGCATCGCTTCTCTTTTTATTATTGGACATGATGCTTGTCACGGAGCCTTATTCAAAAGCGAAAGACTTTCCTATTGGATCGGACAGATCTCAATGCTTCCTTCACTTCACGCGTACAATCAATGGGGTTATGGACATAATCGGGTCCACCACGGACATACGATCAAACTAAAAAGCGATTTCGTATGGCATCCGGTTACTCCAGAACAATATAAAAATTTCGGAATATTCAGAAAGGCATTCCATAGACTTTCCTGGTCTGCATTCGGAGGCGGGATCTATTATCTAATAGAGATTTGGTTAAAGGGAATGGTCCTTTTTACCGCTCCTATGAAAGAAGCTCTCAGGGATAAATTGCTCATGCTTACATTTGCATTCGGGTCTGCGGCGGCGGTTTTCTATTTCGGAGGAAATACTCCGAACGGGTACGATCTTGGATTAGGGACTTGGTTTTTCCTAAAAGTATGGCTTCTTCCTTTTATTTCTTGGAATTATTTCATCGGAATTACCGTATATGTGCATCATATTCGTCCGGAAGTTCCTTGGAAAGATGCGAATGAATGGACTCCTTTTTACGGGCAAATGAGAGGAACCGTAAATTATCACGTGCCTAAGTTGTTAAACTTCTTCATGCATAACATCTTCATTCACTCCCCTCACCATGTTCATATGAAAATTCCTTTCTACAAATTGGGCCAGGCTTTAGAAGAGATCAAAGTCCATTATGGACCTTATGTTGTGGAAAGAAAATCCATTTGGAAAGATTATATAGAATCTACATCCAAATGCAAACTTATGGATCCTGGCACAGGAAAATGGATGACCTACTCGGAAGCATTCAATGACGAGGATGAGTCGGAACCTGAATTAGAAACTGCTGCTACTTAAAAATTTCTATCTAAAACGATTGGGAATTGATTTTTAAAGGAAGATAGCAAGTCTGAATTCCAGAATGAAATTTTTCCTGATCGAATTAGAATATTTAGTGCCCCTCGAAAAATTAGACCAAGTGGTCCCGGCTCATAGAGAGTTTTTGCAAACCTTGTATGATATTGGGACCCTTCTTCTTTCCGGACCAAAAGAACCTAGAGCTGGCGGAATGATTATTGCAAAATCTATCTCTTTAGAAAAGATCAGCGAAACAATGAAAGGAGATCCTTTCGCAAAATTAGGTTACGCAAATTATAAATACACCGAGTTCCATCCAGTCAAACACCAGACGTTCCTAAAAAGTTGGTTAGAAGCTTAAAGAAAAAAACCGCCTCCCGACTCCTTTCGGAGCACGGGAAGCGGGGAGCAAAGTGATTGGATGGGTGCTAGATAGTTATCAGAGCCGCATTCGCAAGCTCGTATCCGCCTGTTTGGTCCGGATGAAAATCTTTTTTAAAGTATAGAAGCGCCGCGCTGAAAAGTTGAGGATATAAGATCCTTCCGATCCTGCGTGCAGACTTCATATCTTCGAAATATTTACGAAATCCCACTTTCTTATCGGTGAGTAAGAACCAATGTTGCAAGCTTAAAGCATATCCCCAGAACATGAAAGACGCTACAATGAATCCCATGATCCTCAAGAAATGACTTTTAGAAACCGTTTGAAGAACGTCATACGCAACTGATTTGTGCTCTATCTCTTCGCAAGCGTGCCAAAGAAGTAGGCTTCTCATGTCTCCGTATGCATCATCATGGAAATTATTGCGGATAGAAATTTCCGCCATACTAGCTGTATAATGTTCCAGACCCGCAGTTACTGCAAGTTTCAGTTTTTTACCGAAGAAAAACTCGAATATAGGTAGGAAGAAACTGAAAGCGGTCCATTTATAAAACTTCTCCATAAGAGTGATAGGTCTTCCTTGGCCTTTTAAGATCTCTAAGATCTTTTCGTGTTCTTTTCCGTGTTGCACTTCTTGTCCGATAAAAGATTTCACTCTGGAAGAAAGACCAGGATCTTTTACTTGGTCCGCAAAAGCTTTTACACTCTTGATAAAAAATCTCTCTCCTTCCGGAAATAGAATATGATACGCATTCACAGTATGGGTCATGAATGAGTTATTTGCAATATAATGGTCCGGTAAATTTTCCAGACCTTCGAAATTCATCTTACGAACAGTAGGAGAATTTGCATCTATTGATTTTAGATTTTTATTCTTAGTTTGGGTACTCATTATATTCTCCACTTAAATAGTTGCTAATGCAGCGTTAGCCAGATCGTAACCGCCGGTTTGATTCGGATGGAAACCCGGTTTGAAGTATAAGAAGGCTAATTTTCCGACTTCTACGACGACTACTCTAGCATAAGAACCTGCTGCAATAAGGTCCGAAAAGTATCTTTTGAATCCGATCTTAGGATCCGCAAAGATAAACATATGTTGTAAAGTGAATGCGTATCCCCAGAACATAATGGAGGCTACGATAAATCCGAAGGTCCTTAAAATATAACTTTTAGAAACTGTTTGCAGAACATCATAAGCAACAGATTTATGCTCAATCTCTTCACATGCGTGCCAAAGAAGTAGATTTCTCATTTCTCCTTCCGCTTGTTCATGAAGTCCGAATCTTAGAGTAACTTCTCCCAAGGAAGCGGTATAATGTTCCAAACCTGCTGTCACCGCAAGTTTCAACTTTTTACCGAAGATAAATTCCAAAGCAGGCCAGAAGAATCCGTAAGCAGTCTTCACGTAAAAATTCAGGATCTTAGAAACTGGGCGTCCTTGTTTTTCCAACATCTCTAAAGCTTTTTCATGCTCTTTTCCGTGTTGTACTTCTTGCCCAATAAAACCTTTAATACTATTTTGTAATGCAGGATCCTTCACTTGATCCGCGAAAGCTTTTACACTTTTAATAAAAAATCTTTCTCCTTCCGGAAAGATCACATGGTATGCGTTAACCGTATGGGTCAGAAAAGAATTCCCTGCCACATAATAATCTGATAATTGGTCCAACCCTTCAAAGTCCATCTTACGAACGGTTGGAGAATCACCATTGATCGGCTTAATAGTCCGTTCTTTCTTTTCTGCCTTCACTGACATTTCTATCTCCCCTTTTCTTCGGGTTTCGTGGAGGTTACTATAAACCTTTCCAAACAGGTCCGCCCGCCGATCCCGGAAAACCCTTGCTGATTTTGAAATCGGCCAGAAAAAGAAGGAAATTTCTCCAAGAAAGCTCTTTTTATAGCGGTCGTTTTGCTAAAAATCAGCGATTAAAAAGAAGAATTTGAGCGAGAACGGACCTTCTCCTTTTAAACAACAAACGCTTTACGCTGAGCTTTGGACCTAAATACTGACTATTACCGGGGGATTAGCTCAGCTGGTTAGAGCGCTACCTTGACATGGTAGAGGTCACTGGTTCGATCCCAGTATCTCCCAGGGTTTTATTTCACGCCCTTCTTCCCCACCCCTAAATACAAAAAAGCCTCCGAACTCGGAGGCTTTTTCACTCTTACCAATGTAAAAAAAGATCAAGTAGCTAGTTTTTCAACGAGCAAAACTTCCAGCCGATTGACAATTGAGTACATTGAGCTCTGAGTTCCATGGAGTAAAATCTAACAATTCTTCTCTGGAAATTTCACACGTGAATTTATTCTTCCGATTTTCATCTCGAGCGAAGTCATTGCCCCAAAAAAAGTATGAAAAGACAACCTTTTCCTTTGCGAACTTAATAGTATCGAATTCGCAACTATAATACTCTAATTCAGATGGATTAATACCACAGGTCCATTCTAATTCATTTTTAGAATTCCGATATCGACCGATCCGAGCCTTATAATCAGGCCTAATGCTAAAGGAGGAATAGCTATCAACAAAATCAAATATTTCGTTCAATTTAGTGTTCGCAGTATAGCACTCATAATGTCTTTTTTTCACTTCTTTACGTTGAACATATCCATATTTTCTAAATTTAGTCTGTACCTGGATCCAAGCATCTGGAATCATCCATTCCGAAAAATCTTTCGTTACTATTTCTAATTCAGAACCGTTAGACAAATGTTCCAAAATTGCCGAATTAGCATCTGGTTTCTCCCTAAGGTCAACGCCTTCTTTATTATTGGCCTGGTATCGTAATATCCCATCGTCCGGCTTTCGACAATCCGAACTAAGCATTGTCATCGGCCCCTTACAGTCTGTTTCTATTTTTATTGGACGACCGAGAAGGCTAACGATGCGGGTCCCTTCTGCCCATGGTAAATCTAATAATCCATTAGACTTAAAAGTTAACGGAATTTCCCCAGTTGGAGTTGTCATATTTACTTTCAAAGATTGTAAATCGTTTTCGATTGAAAAACTGGAATCACTTGCAATTTGGAAATCGTAAGATTGTTCCGTTAAAGGTAAATAGAACTTAATTGTTTTCGCATTTGAGTCTACACGAACGCATGCGGAAATTTCTTCGGAATTAATTTCAAAATTCTCAGGTTTAATATAACTCGTTTCTTTTTTTCTATTTTCATTATACGCATCGAATAATAAAGATCGGTATTTTAGTAAATATACACCATCCGTATCTTTAAGGAAAAACTTCTGTTCCACTCCAGTATTTGGCACCTCTTTCTTACAAAAAAAGCCAAAGCCAGCCGTTATAAATAATACACAAATTATCCGAAAAATATCTCGGACAGATTGGATCTTAAATTTCATAATCCACACCTCTCTAAATTCAAAATTCCAAATTGTTTTTCAAATTGAACTCGATATCGCTTAGGTTCGATCAGCTGAATGGCTTCAAATATGGGAGAAATTACAAATTCGCCTTTAATGTCGATCAATCCGAATTGGCCGTCTCTTCTGGCAATTGCTAACGAGTTGGAAAAATTTCCTGCAGTGTTAAACTCTGCTGGAATTTGCGTTTTCCCATTACGATCTAAGTACCCAAACTTACCGTTCTGTTCGAACCAAGCAAGTCCTTGAAAAAAATTGCCCGAATTTTTAAAGACACTTTTAAAAGTAGTTTTCCCGGTAATATCAATGTATTCCCAATTACCTTCTCGAAAAACTTTTGCTAATCCGTCGGAATAACTATCAGCATATGTAAATACGTTCTCGGTTATTTTCTTTAAATTTGATCTAATATATCCCTTACGCCCGGTTTTTCGATCAACGGTGATACAAATATTTTCTTTGCATCCGAAAATACTTCCCTTTGCCCCGCGTACGAACCAAGATCCGTCCGGATTAAGAACATCAGTAAAGTCGCCTTTCTCCAATATATACAATTCGTCAGTCTGATTATAACGAATAGAATCGTATTCAGGAGATATTACAAAACCGGTCTCCGGCGAAACCAATCCGGTCCGCCCGTTTTGCTGGAACGAAAAATAATTTGGAAAAGATTCTCCAACTTCGCCTAACTCAGCGAACCCTGAGCGTTCATTAAATAATACATAACGTTCCGATCCATCCGAAGAGATATAAATTAATTGATTTCCTTTAATATAGCAATAATCGCCTTTCGGTCCTAATGTGCCGTTCTTACTAACAATCTGGCAACCTTCCGGCAGCAATACCTTTGCTATACCACCCGTTGTAAATTCGTCAGCATCTTTGAACTGTGGCGGAATTATAAATTTGCCGCTTCTATCTATGTATCCCCACTGGTCGGCAACCTTAACTGCTGCCAAACCGTTTTGGAACCGCTTTGCCTCATCGAAAGTTGCTTGGATTGTCCACCTCCCATCAATATTAAAGAATCCCCATTTATTCCTTAATTTCACTGGTGCTAGTGATTCTGAAAACATCTTGGCGTCTTCAAAAGTTTTGTTCCCAAGCAATTTCCCGTTACGATCCAGAAATTGATATTTTTCATCGATCTTAATTAAGAACATTCCCTCTGCGTATCCAGAATAATTCCCTCGACGCAGGGATATCAAATCTCTTCCCGCAAAGTCAAAGGCAGCAAATTGATCCTGCTGTTGAATAACAACGATTTGTTCCTCATCAAAGGTACTAATGACTCTTACTTTTCCGGGGAAAGTCCGTAACAAAGTTTTTGAAAGGAAAACTTTAGATATTTGATGATCTTGGAGCCAAAATATCGGTAAGAATGTCGGATATACAAAAAGATTGCTATTCGAATATTCTGGTTTTACTATAATATTTCCCTCTGAATCGATCATACCGTTATCGAAGTAACTTTTTTGAATCGATATCAAACCAAATGCCGATCGATCGTAGATGGATTCCGCCAATACTACACGTGGAACATTGGGATTGTCGGAAATTAATGCCAATAATTTCTTATCGCCATTCTCGTAGATTATTTGTTTTTGAAATCCGGCTCTACAAATATTTGCTTTCTTTGACTTACAATTTGAGAACGAAAGACCAAAAAAGATGACCAGTAATATGAAACTTTTGAAATATATAAAAGTTCGCATCAGTTAAAATACAAAACCTTTAAGATTTAAATTATTTACTATATTTCTCATTAGGAATCAAGATAGTTCATCTTTTAATATAAATTTTTGTCGATTATATTATATTCAATTATTTATTAATTTTGCGCAAAACCGCATAACGATTTAATTATCAAATTTAGTTTTCCCATTTTAGGGCTAATAACTTTCCCTAAATACAAAAAAGCCTCCGAACTCGGAGGCTTTTTCTATCTTAGCACACTTTAAAAAAGTATTAATCTTTCAAGAAAAGAGGAAGATTCGCAGGCATCTTAAATCCTGTTACACTTGCCAGGTCCTTTTTGATCTGCTCTCTTACCATTTGGTCATGCTCTATGAGTAACGCTTCTCTGAGAGAATATTCTCCCGCTTTCAAATCTACTTCTCCGACTGCGATAGAAGCTCTATAACGAACCATTGGAGATTCATCTTTTAAGAATGCACATAGATCGTAGAACTTTTGGTTTGCGATACGATTAATGTAAACGATCGCATTTAGGATCGCAACTTTTGCAAAAGGATTTTTCTCTTTATCGATCGCTGAGTTCAGTTGAGAGAGCGCATCCTTGCGGTTTAAGTTTTTTAGCCCATCCGCTGCAGAAGCTCTTACGTAAAAATTCGGATGCCCGAGAGCGTTTATGATCGCTTCTTGGTTTTCCTTTGTATAAGGAAGAAGTCCCACATTTCGGATAATCTCTCCGGCAGCGATCACCAGATTATAACCTTCAGGTGAGCTGAATGCAGGATAGTCGCTTTCCTGAACGGTAGCGGAGATCTTTTTAAATTCTTCCACCATTCCAGGTCCTGCGATATCGGACTCCATTGCTCCTAATGCTTGAGCGATGGTGAATTTTAATGTAGGAGAATTTTCGTCCGACTTAGGAACATTTGCATTTCCCTTTAATGCCTTAAGGAGAGGACGAACAGCCAGTTTACTACTTACGAATCTTAGGTAATCCGCTGCTTGGATCCTTTCTTCTAGATTGCCACTTTCCAAATTTTTGACTTGGTCGTAAAACAATTGGTCCAACTTCTCATGGATCATTTCCTTTGCGGAAATCTGAGCAGTTAGTGATAATATAATTCCGAGGATTAGGATTCTTACGGTCGACATGGGTTCCCCCTATCTTGTTTATCGGATTTAGTAAGGTCGATCTTAACTTTTAGAAGACCGCAAATCCCTTAAAGAGACTCGGTTTCCTTGACTCTTTCCGCAATCTTGCGAATTTTCTCCGATAGATCCTCGACAGCCAATTCCTTTTCGCCGCCTTCTTCCAATTCTCGACCCACTTTTTTGAGGTCTTCCTGGATCTGTTCGCTGTTTTCGCTGGCTCTCTGTGCCAAATGGGTGAGTAGGTCCTCACGGTAGCTTTTCACTTCTTCTAGTCGAAGTTCTCCCAAAGCCACCATACTCTGCAAGATCTTGTCCATTTTTTCCTTAGTGAGATAGGCAAGACCTATTCCTCCCAAGACCAAACGGCCGAATAATGCACTGATATCTTTGCCCGTTTCTCGGATCAGAGCGGAAAGCATGTAATTGGAAAATTCTTCGTTTCTCTGGCCTAAACTCACTTTGAGAAAGGTCTGGCCTAAAATTTTAGGAGTGATGTCCTGACCGCTCATATTATCGATCACTTTAATCTCTTCGCCTGCGATGATCATCTCGGCGACATCTTCTAGAGTAATCGTTTTGCTGGTTTCGGGATCGTACAACCTTCTGTTTGCGTATCTTTTCAGAACTTTCATTCTTGGTTTTGCTCGTAATCAACGCTTTCAGGACAAGCCCGTAAAAGCAGTTCGCCCGAAAGGCAAACTTGTTTTTCTTTCCGATTCCCCTTTCTAGTTGCGGGTTTTCCGCAATGCACCAATTCTAGGATCGGACGAAAATCCCCAAGGTCAAGGAAAAAACCCGTCCTTTGCAAAGAGATGAACTTACTATCCGATGCTTTACTTCTGCACCGACTCAGCTCGGATGAACAAGAGTTCCTAGTCGCTTTGTTGAAGTGGAAAGGAATAGATCATCTAGAATGGGTAAGAAGTTCCGGGTTCCCCTCTTCCACTAAAGAAGTTTTAGTTTGGAAGAAGGATGCGAGTCCTGAGGACGTCCGCTCCGCTCATGATTGGTCCAGAGAAGTTTCTCTGATCGGAAGATTTGATTCGGAAGAAAAAAATTCTTTCCTGAGAGCCGGAGCGACTCGGATCTACGATCTGAATTCTTTTGCATTGGAAGAATTTCCATTCTTCAAATTTTCAAAACCTTTACATCCGGAGATGGTGGTCCTTACTCAAAGTTCCGATCTGTTCTCTAAATTCAGATCTCTTCTCAGGGCTTGTGGATCGAACGCCCACTGGTGCAAAGATATATTAGGACTTCCTAATATGCTAAAAGAAACCAAACCGGGAGTTTTGATCTTAGATTCCGAATCCTTTTCCATCAGAGAACTTGTTCCTAAGATGAAAGGTCTTTTAGGAACTCCTTATTTTCCTCTCAGTTTTTGTCTGATAGATTTTAATAAGGAAAATGTGTACCAAAATTTGGCGACCGGTTTGAAGGACATCGCAAAGGCATTTTTTGAACCTAAGGATCTTCTTCTTTTTTTAAGAGACAGACTTGCCCTTGCATCTCCTCCTAAGGATTCATTTTTCCAAGCGATCGACTGGTCTGGAAGTCCCAGAAATATCAGAGAATACGAATTCCCAAACGTTCCTGACGGAATGTTAGAAAGAGCGGAAGCTGCCTATTTATACAGGATCCGCCGTTTATTTTTATGGATGGGAGAAGGAGCCAATCGGGGCACGGAGATCTCAGCCTAAGCGCTCGCCTCCGATTCTAATTTTTCGAAAACCTGCTTGAACAGATCTACCGGTTGCGCGCCAGAAACCGCATATTTCTCATTAAATATATAAAAGGGCACACCGGTCACTCCCAGCATTTTTCCTTCATTTTCTTCCGTTTCTATTTGGGCAAGAAGAGAAGGATCCTTGCGAACTTCTTCCAATTCCGATGTCGGAACTCCAACCTGCGTTAGGCTTTCTTGGATGATAGAATCGTTAGAAAGATTTTTTTCTTCCGAGAAAAACTTTTGGAAAAATACTTCGGCGAGTTCGGCTTCTTTTCCGTATTTTCTAGCCTTACGGATGAGAGCATGGAGCAGAAAGGTATTCGGCTGATGGCCCTGCAGAATATTCGAAAACTGTAATCCATCTTCTTTCGCGATGTCTGAAACTCTTTGGGTCATCATTTTTACTCGGTCCAAAGAACCGAATTTTTTGACCATGTGGGCTTCTCTATCTTCTCCCTTTTCCGGAAGATCAGGATTTAATTGGAATGGTTTCCACTCTACGATGATCTTGTCTTCAGGATGATTCGATTCCCAAGACTCTATCGCTTTCTCCAATCTTTTTTTGCCTATATAACACCAAGGACAAACTACGTCCGAATAAATTGAGATACTAGTTTCCAATGCCTTCTCCTGTAATCCTTAGACTTACAAGTAGATAAAAAAGCGCATCCTTTTTTTAGTAAGAAGAAGAGCGAATTAATCTTCGTCCAGAAGTTCTGCTGCTTCTATTTCTTCCAAACCTCTATTCGGGAATGCCTGCTCGTAGAATAGCGCTGCAAATAGATCGAAGTCCTCGTCTGCTGGTAGATTTTTTTTCTCCCAGTATTCGTTCCTTCTTTTGATCAGAATGGATATTGTCTCGTCTTCCAAAGAGAATTCTTTTCCACCTCTATTCATTCTGCGGATCAACCAATTCAGATTATGGATAAAAAAGTTTCCTGTGAATTCTAAAGTGGAAAGAGAAGGTTCTCTTTTCATTAGATTTTCAGTATGATAAAGAGGAACTCTCAAGTAATGCGGGTCTTTAGTTTGTTGGTATTGATTGAATCCGTTGGAAATGGATTCGAAGAATGGCCAAGAATTTGTGTAAGAAGTCCTGATCAGTTTTTCTTTTTCAGGATGAAGCCTTGCAACTTCTACTAGATCCACGAATTGATCGTTCTTTAAAGCATCTCTTAGGATAGAGTCCATCGGAGCAGGTCTTGGCTCAGAGTTTACAAGGTAAACGTAAAGATATTTGATCTCGTATGCAAATCTAGATTCTCTAGGAATATAATATTCTATCCAGATCGGTTCTTTATAATAATTTACTAATTCTTCTTCAGGTAAATCAGGAGTGACGCTAAGTGATTTTAATTTTTTGACATCGTCTGTGATTACTTTTTGGCCGTGAACCCGAGTCCTGGAACGTTTGATCTGCTTGAGTTCCGATTTGTTTAGAAGTGGTTTCGGTTTGTACGAGTCCATCGGATTGATTATCGGAAATTGGAAGTCTGAAATTCAAAGATGATAAGAAAGACGTATACTTTTAGGACGATCAGGACCAGAAAATTCTTGCCCAGATTAGCCTTAGGAACATACCCAAAGGGCTCATAATTCCGGATTCTGCAAATCTGACCTTACCTTCTCCGTCTAAAATATAAAAACTAGGATAACCTCTGATCCCCCAATCTCTAAGTAACATAGGATTTCCTACAATGACCGGAAAATCCACCGCTTGTTTTTCGAGATAGTCTTTGAGCGCGGAGGAATTTTCTCCTTCTTCCACACTGATGAACGCAAAATGATTTTGGTCTTTGAGAGTGGAAGCATACCACTTGACTAGAGGAAGATTCGTATTACAAACTCCGCACCAGGTCGCCCAAAAATATACTACGGTGGTCTTACCTTTTATATTCGCTTTTTCTCCGATAGGAGTCCTGAATTCTTTTCCATCCAGACTCACTACAGGTTCCGTATCTAAGGCTCTAAACCAGGCTAGAAAAAAAGTCGCAGAAAGCAGAAGGGCTAATGCTCCTCCATACTGAAATCCTGCTTTTACATTTTTGTTCATGCCTTAGTTAGACCTATACTATAAGTGAAAAGGAAGACTTTGTCCGGAACCTGAATACATTATCCAGACAACTAACAAAAGCCATAAAAATCCCGCCACAAGGACACCCCAATCAGTCAGGATCGCTTTAGTAGGATTATGGCCCATGTTCTTGATATAGATAATGTACAAAGATCTAAAGATGGCATAAACTACGATCGGGATCGTATACACCATTTTATCCGTACCAAGGTTTTCAATCGTATGAGGACTGGTAACGTACATAACGTATGTTACTAAAGTCATGGTGGCGACAATTCCCATCATCAAGTCTAGAAAATTGACGGAATATTCTTCCAGGATCTTTCTGTGGCCCTTAGCACCTTCTTCCAGGATGATAAGTTCTCCCCTTCTTTTTCCGAAGCCCCAATACAAAGCCAACATGAATGTACAAAGAAGAAGCCAAGAAGAGAAACTCACCCCGACTACGATAGAACCTGCGATCGCTCTCACCACAAATCCGAAAGAAATACTCATCACATCTAGGATGACCATATGTTTTAAGAAGCGGCTATAAACTATATTGAAGATCAGATAACCGGCTACCCAATAGAAAAACTCAGCCTGCAATTTGAAGGACAAAACTAACGTTATAGAAAGTAAAATTGCCGTCAGTAAAAGTGCGATAGTGGGAGAGATCGCCCCGGAAGCAAGAGGCCTATGCTTTTTTTCAGGATGAAGTGCATCTTCCTTTCGATCTAAAAAATCATTTAGAACATATTGGCAACTTGCAGTAAGTGAAAATAGAAAAAACGCGTAAATCGCCCTTTCTACCGATTCCAGGTCCCCTAATTTTTTTCCAAATATGATCCCAGCAAATAGGATGATATTTTTAATCCATTGGTGGGGTCTTAAAAGTTTTATATAGGAAAATAACATTCTCTCTCCCGAAATCAGTTCGCTTTAGAGGCCAGATTGATCCGAAATGGAAGGCTTGCAAGGGAATTTTGGCTCCAAAAAGGGAGGAGATTTCTCAGGTTTTGGACGGAGGATTCCACAAGAGACAAAAATAAAAAACTAGTCTGAAAGGACTAAAATTGATATCTTCACTTTTTAATTTTAAGCTTTACGATTACTCATTGTTAGCTTATCAAATTTCCACTATGCATAGGAAAATCACATACAAGATCGTGGAAAGCAAGGACCCTTTAACGCAAGATGCATTCGATCCGTTAGGAGCATTAGGTTATGAACTCCTTTCAGTAGTTCATGATCTGAAGATGGATCGTTATATCTATTATTTCAAGTTGGCAGAAGCTCACCAACTCTCTTAAAGGGTGGAGTTATCATCCTACTTGGATCTTGACTCCGTCGTCTTGCGCCCCCAAGGTCCCTAATCCGGAATGGCCCGTAAATGCGATCAAAAGAGTAAATACTCCTACTCTTCCCACATACATAATACAAGGATATAAAAACTTTTCTACTCCTGTGATATAAGGAGTTAGTCCTTTTGTTAATCCTACAGTACCGAAAGCGGACATGACTTCGAAAAATATTTCTTCTATCCCATGTCTATGTCCGTTTGCAATCGTGATCACCAACATAAAGAACACAATTGAAATGGTTGCAAGAAAATAGATCCGAGTGGAGATCGCGATCGAGTTTTTAGAAACTTCTTCTCCCATGATAGTCACTCTTGCTTGAGGATTGATCACATTCCTTAGATACATTAATAGAATTACAAATGTTGTGATCTTAATACCGCCCGCAGCTCCCTGAGGACCGCCTCCCACAAACATTAAAGAACAAAGAAGAACATAGGTCGGACTTCTTATCTCGGAAAGATCGAATGTATTAAATCCTGCAGTTCTGGAAGATACGGAAAGGAAGAATGAGTTAAATAATTTGTCTACGAAGTCGAATTTTCCTATGGTCTCAGGATTGTCCCATTCCGACATCAATACTCCGATCCCTCCCACATGGACCAATATTAAGGTTCCATAAAGTAGAAGTTTCATTTGGATCCTGTTTGCTTCTCCCTTAAGCGCCTTTCTATACAGAGCCAATCTTTCCTCTGCCCAGAAAGACATTCGGATCAGGATGAGATAGATCCAAGAAGGTTCTTTACCTTCCTCTAATGCGCGAGACATGAGATAGGTTTCCATGACTACTTCTACCCTATGCATTACGTTCCTGAATGCTTCGAGTAATGTTTTTTCAAAGAATAGGATAACAGGAAAGCCGATACCTCCCATCACTACTAAACTTTCTACCACTAAAAGAGAAAGTGGCTCTTTGGATAAAAATGTAAGATCGTCTACTATGGAAAATCCGGCGTTATTAAATGCGGAAACTGCTGTGAACAGACTTAAAAAAACTCGGTTCGGATCTCCAGGCAATCCGCTTAGATCTTCCGGCATTGCCCAATACAATAAGAATGCACCCAACAATTCTATCGAAACGGATATATTCAAAATAGATAATAAGATCCTTCGGACATAAGGAGCATTCTTACTCTTTCCGTCTGATGATTCGTGAGAGTCTATTGCCTCGAATACAAATGCTGCGATCCTAGTACTTCTGGAAAGCCCTCGAACAACTAAGATCCCTACAAGAACAGTAAATGTGATAATTCCCAATCCACCGATCTGGAATAAGAACATGATGATCACTTGGGTGGAGAATACTAGCTCGCTAATGCTAACGGTAGTCAGCCCCGTAACACAGATAGCGGAAGAGGCTAAATAGAATGAATCCGCGTAGGAAATCCTACCTTCTTCCGAAGCATAGATCATAAAAGACCCAACCAAGATCGCTCCCGCAAACGCTAGGCAAAGTATCCTTGCTACGGAAAGTAGCAAAAACGCCCTGGCGATTCGGTTTACGTTTCGTTTTAGGAATTTGTATGGGCTCATGCAGAGGGGAAAAACTACCCTTCCAGAAACTATTTTGACCCTGGCAAACCTGGGCAATGAATTTCCTAGTCTCGGGACCAAACCTGCAATCTGTTCTTGGAAAGGATCTTTACAAACGCGGTCCTTTCCGAAAATTGGTAAGAATTAGGGTTCCTTTACCCAGGGAACCCAGTCAGATTAGTATCCACGTAAAGTTTTTATTCTGCTCTGTTAAAGAGTGTAATAGTGTTTTCCGTGTGAACTTTTTAAAGAGGACTCTAATGAGCACTGCAGTTGCGGACTTCAAACCTACCGAAAAACTCCTAAAAACTAGGAACATCGGAATTTCCGCCCATATCGATTCAGGGAAAACCACTCTGACCGAGAGGATTCTATTCTATACTAACCGTATCCATGCGATCCACGAAGTTCGTGGTAAAGATGGAGTCGGCGCAAAAATGGACAGTATGGAATTGGAGCGCGAGAGAGGGATTACGATCCAATCCGCAGCTACCTACTGCCAGTGGAAAGATTATACCATCAATATCATCGATACTCCGGGCCACGTGGACTTTACCGTTGAGGTAGAGCGTTCCTTACGGGTTCTGGATTCCGCTATCTTAGTTCTTTGCGGAGTTTCCGGAGTTCAATCTCAGTCCATCACTGTGGACAGACAGATGCGTCGTTATAATGTTCCTCGTGTAGCTTTTATTAATAAGCTAGACCGTACAGGAGCTAACCCTTTCCGCGTGATCGACCAATTACGCGAGAAGTTAAAGCATAACGCAGTTCCAGTTCAAATCCCTATCGGTCTCGAAGGAGACTTAGTAGGTATCGTAGACTTAGTTACTATGAAAGCCGTTTATTTCGAAGGAAAAGACGGAATGGAAATCACTGAAAAGGAAATTCCTGCTGAACTACAAGAACTTGCTCAGAAGAAGAGAGAAGAACTCTTAGATGCTGCTTCTATGTTCTCAGACGAATTGACTGAGGCTATGCTGGAAGGAGAACCTACAGTAGAGCAAATTAAAACTGCGATCCGCAACGGAGCGATCTCTTTGAAACTTACCCCAGTTTTCATGGGTTCTGCTTTCAAAAACAAAGGAGTTCAAAAACTTCTGGATGGAGTTTTGGATTACCTGGCTTCTCCTGTCGACGTTGTTAACTCCGCTTTGGACGTTAAAAACGAATCCGAAAAAGTAGTTCTACCTTCCGATAAAGACAAACCACTCGTTTGCCTCGCGTTCAAACTCGAGGACGGACGGTATGGTCAGTTGACCTATGTTCGTGTCTACCAGGGAAAGATCCAAAAAGGTATGACCATCTACAACATGTCGAACAACAAGAAACACAACGTTGGTCGCCTATGTCGTATGCACTCCGACGAGATGGAAGATATCGACTACGCAGAAGCTGGTGATATCATCGCATTATTCGGTATCGATTGTGCTTCCGGGGATACTTTTACCGACGGAAAAATGAACGTTTCCATGGAGTCCATGTTCGTTCCAGCTCCGGTAATCTCTCTTACAATCGAAGCTAAAGAATCCAAACACCTGAACAACTTGGCAAAAGCTCTCAACCGCTTTACCAAGGAAGATCCTACGTTCCAAACTCACGTAGACCAAGAATCCGGACAAACCATCATCAAAGGGATGGGAGAACTTCACCTCGAAGTTTATATCGAAAGGATGAGAAGGGAATACGGGGTGGAGCTGATCACCGGTGCTCCTCAGGTTGCTTATCGTGAAACTATCACAAGCCGCGCGGACTTTGACTATACCCACAAAAAACAAACGGGTGGTCAAGGTCAGTTCGGTCGTGTTGCCGGATTTATCGAGCCTATCCCATTGGAAGAAGATAAGAATTACGAATTCGTAAACAGTGTCGTGGGAGGAGCAATCCCTCGTGAATTTATCTCTTCTGTGGATAAAGGATTCAAGAGCTGTTTGGATCGTGGAAGTATGATCGGATTCCCTATCATCGGGGTAAAATTGACCATCAACGACGGTTCTTACCACGATGTGGACTCTTCCGATATGGCATTCCAGATCGCAGGACGCTATGCATTCCGCCAAGGTTTCAGCAAAGCAAATCCTCAGATCCTTGAGCCTATCATGAGAGTAGAAGTAGACGGTCCTGCAGAATTTCAAGGACCAATCCTTGCTTCCTTGAACCAAAGACGAGGAATGATCCTTAACACCACTGAGCAAGACGGATATTGCAAAGTGGAAGCAGAAGTTCCTCTTTCTGACATGTTCGGGTATTCTACTGTGATCCGTTCTTCCACCCAAGGAAAGGCGGAGTTCTCTATGGAATTCTCTCGTTACGCTCCTGTTCCTAGAAACGTAGCGGAAGAATTGATGAAAAAATACAAACCGAACTCCAAAGACGAAGATTGATCTTTCAGAATATCTTTCTTTTTGGAAAAAAGGGAGCCAATCGGGCTCCCTTTTCTTTTTGGTGGGGAACAAAATTTGCCGATATTTTAGAGTATGCGAGAGCTTCATTTCATTCGTCTGATATGTTTCGGAATGATGCTCCTAATTTCTTTTCCTTCTAAAATCAATTCTGCAGGAACTCAATTAAAGATCCATACTGTCCAGCCAAAGGAGACTGCGTTTTCTATCTCCCAAAAGTACAGATTGGATTGGAGAATGCTTCTAGAATGGAATGGCAAAAAAGAAAATGAAGGTTTGAAAGCGGGAGAAAAACTGAAAATCCCTCAAAACCTATCCTATTCTTCTAAGATAGAAAAAAATCTGCCTGAGGACGTACCTTCTTTCGGAAGTCCTAAGTTCCATCCTCCGTTAAAAGTACTTCCCCCTGTTTCACTTCCTTATTCTAATCTATCTCATTATCCGAACAAGGGAGTTCTGTTCAAGGCGAGCAGACATAAGGATGTTCATCCGATCCGGTCCGGTAAAGTAGTTGTACTGGACCAAATGGACGGTTATCGGAAATATATTATTTTAGAGCATAAAGGCGGATATTCCAGCGTGTATGCAAATCTCAGATCCGTTTCCGTCAAAGAAGGCGAAACGGTAAAAGCGGGAGAATCCTTAGGAGAATTGGAAGAAGGCAAAGGACTTTACTTTCAGATCAACCAAGGCACCAAAGCTGTGGATCCGATCCCACTTTTGAAATACTGATCGCGGCTATAAAGTATATTAGGTTTTTGCACTGAATGGAATGGGAAATCGTAAATTCTAAGGCCGTAACTCCACAAGGAGTATTGGAAAACTCAACTATCCGTATCAAGGACGGAAGGATTTCTTCTATTTCCTCCGGCATCCCGCAAGATGTTTTACCTATAAGGATCAACCTAAGAGGAAATTTCGTTTATCCAGGTCTCATCAACGCTCATGACCATCTTCTTGGGACTTATCTTCCGAAGGTTGGAACAAACCGTCCTTATTTGAATTGGCTTCCTTGGGATAATGATCTCAAATCTTCCGTTGTATATGCAGAAAGACAACAGCTCGAGCCGGAGCAGCTTTATTTATTAGGTTCTTATAAAAATTTGATAAGCGGTGTGACTTCCGTTTTGGACCATATTCCCCATTTCGTCCAAAAACCGTTTCTGGATAAATCTCCGGTTCGTATCCTGGAACGTTTTACTCTATCTCATAGCATCTGTTCTTATTCTCTCGGCTGGGGAGACGGACCTCAGATAGAATATGCAAGGGCAAAAGAAGGGAACCTTCCCTTTGTAACCCATATCTCCGAAGGATTCGACGAAGAATCCAAAAACGCGCTAAAAGAATTAAACTCTCTAGGCTGTTTGGGAGAAAATACTGTACTCGTTCATGGGATCGCATTCGATACGAAAGATATCCAAATAGTTTCCAAAACAAAGGCAAGCTTGGTTTGGTGCCCTGAATCCAATTTGTTTATGTTCGGTAAAACGGCCCCTATTCAGGAAATCCTGGAAGCGGGGATCAATGTGAGTTTGGGCACCGACTCTCCGATGTCCGGGTCCATAAATATTTTCCAAGAGATTAAATCCGCTCGGGAATTTTTTGCCAAAGAATATGGAAAAGAATTGGATCCTAAAATTGTTTTTAAGATGGTCACTGAAAATCCTGCAAAGGCTCTTCGGGTAGAGAACGACCTGGGCAAATTGGAAATCGGAAAAAAGGCGGATCTTTTAGTTCTTTCTTCCGAAAAAGAAGACGCATACCAAACACTTTGCAATGCGGATCTTAAATCCGTACGTTTGGTAGTGAAGGATGGGAAACCTTCCTACGGCGACCTTTCTTTGAAAGATTTTTTTGACGAAACTGGTGTGACAGGGCGCGAAATTAAGATCGCCGGAACCGATAAATACCTTGCAGGAGACCCCCTAGGGTTGCTAGAATCGGTCACCCGGGCCCTTGGTTACAAAAAGGATTTGGCATTTTTTCCTGTCGGGTGAGATTTAGAGTGGAAGGTAACGGTCTTGGCTGGGCCCATAATCCGAACTTATAAAGGCGGTTCTATTATTTACTTCGAGAAAGATCGATCGGAGGATATCTATGTCCTCAGGCAAGGTCGAGTCGTTCTCACGTACACCGCGATCGATTCCGGTTACGAGGTCAAAGAAGACGTGCGACTGGGAGAATTTTTCGGAGTCAAATCCGCACTCGGAAAGTATCCTAGGGAAGAAACCGCTCAGGTTGTAGGCGGAGCAACCGTCCTAGTCTTCAAACTTTCAGACTTCGAAACATTCGTAGCCGAAAAAACTCATCTGATCTTAAAGATGATGAAAGTATTCTCCAGCCAATTGCGACTGGTTCACAAAAAATTGAGAGAGATCTTAGGTCAGGCAGAAGCTAGAAACCCTGCATTCGAACTCATGAACGTTGCCGAAGTATTTTATAAAAACAATAACTTCGAACACGCTGCTTACGGGTTCGGAAAATATCTGGAACATTATCCGAGTGGACCTTACGCGGGAAGAGCAACTGAATTGCAAGACCTAGCAAGAAAGGGAACACCTTACCCGATCAATATGCCTCCTCTCGTTTACGATGCTGCTTCTACCAGAGCGCCTATGTCCCAGGAAAATCTGCAGAATATTATGAAGCCTGCCGCTGAAAAATCGAATATGGGAGCAGGCACCGACAATACGATCACCTCTCTCTATAACCGGGCTCATACGTTCTTGAACGTAGGAAAATTTGAAGAAGCTGCCGGTATATTCAAAGACCTAATGGTCCGTACAGATTTCAAATATGATAGCGAGAAGAAGCTCGTAGACAATGCGCTTTTCCAAATGGGAGTTTGTTTTCTCAAGCTGAACAATTTGGATACTGCGAGCAATACCTTCTCCGCTTATATTAAAAAGCATCCATCCGGAGAATCTGTAAAAGAGTCTTTATTTCATTTGGCGGAGATAGCGGAACAACAAGGAGATCGTCAGAGAGCGGGGATGTTATTCGGCAAGGTAGCATTACTCCCTCCGGAAAGAGACAGTCTCTCCCAAAAGGCTCGCCAAAAAGCCAAGGAGCTCAGCGCCTAAATGGATTTAATGCTCGAGTCGATGTTCTCAAAGTTCGGAAAAACTTTCGAACCAAACCAGATCATATTCTGCGAAAATGAACCAGGAAACGATTTCTTTTTGATCCAAGCCGGAAAGGTAAAGATCACCAAAACTGTGGGGAATTCCATTAAAACCTTAGATATCTTAGAACAAGGAGATATCTTCGGAGAGATGGCGATCTTAGAAGAACAACCTAGAAGTGCGACCGCAATCGCAATCTCAGAAGTGAAAGTCCTGAATTTCAATAGAGCAAACTTCGAACTATTGATGACCAAGAACCCTACACTTGCACTCAAGATCCTCACAATATTCTCCGTAAGGATTTACGACGCAAAACGAAGATTGCTCATTCTATTATTGGATGATATCATCGGAAAAGTAGCCGACGTATTCTTAATGTTGTATGAAAAGATGCATACGCATACCGAATTCAAAGAAGTCGTGCTCAACGTTACCGTAGAAGATGTGGCAGATTGGTGCGCCCAACCGGTGGGAGAAGTCCAGAAGGTAGTAAACCAATTCGCTAAAAGCGGTAAAATCGAGATATACTCCGACAAAATCGTAATTCACAATATTAACGACTTCCAGAGAATAGTCTCTCAGAAGCGCAAACCTTCTTAACAGAAAACCCGCGTTCTAAAGATAAAGGTCCCGTAGCTCAGGTGGACAGAGCAGAAGTTTCCTAAACTTTTGGTCGGAGGTTCGAATCCTCTCGGGGCCACCATCAAATCATGGCAGATTCCCAAGACAACGTTCTGAACCTACTCAAGAAATCGGAAGAATTTCTAAAAAAGAAAAACATACCTTCCGCAAGATTGGACGCGGAGATATTACTCGCAGACCTACTCAAGATCCAAAGAGTCAAACTCTATATAGATTTCGAAAGGCCACTTTCCTTAACTGAAAAAGACGAATATAGAGAAAGGATCGTCCAAAGATCCAAATTCAGACCTACAGCTTATATCATAGGGAAGAAGGCGTTCTTCGATTCGGAATTCCATGTAAACGAGTCAGTCCTGATCCCAAGACCGGAAACGGAAGAACTAGTCGCCTGGGTATTAGAAGAATATCCAAACAAAGAAAACAACTTAGAAGTCCTGGACCTATGCTCAGGAAGCGGTTGTATTGGGATCAGCCTAGCCAAGGCCAGAAAAGAATGGAATGTTTCCTTCACGGACGCTTCCGAATCTGCATTAGAGATCAACAAAAAGAATATTCAAGAAATCTTAAATACGGAACGAAGTTTCGAACTTTATCATGGAGACCTACTCTCCCCCATTCCAGGCGAAACCAAATTCGATCTGATCGTTTCTAATCCGCCTTATATCCCTGAAGCAGATAAATCTACAATCATGCCTGACGTTGCAGATTATGAGCCTCATCTTGCCTTATTTGTATCCGATTTCCAAGGATTCCATACTAAGATCCTAACAGAAGCGAAGTCCAAACTAAAACCAGAAGGCAGATTATATTTAGAAACGCATCCTAGATATTCCACTTGGCTAAAAGAAACTGCACTTTCTCTCGGATACTCCGAAGCGGATCTAAAAAAGGATCTTTCCGGAAGGGATAGTTTTGTAAGATTGAAATTGTAGTATTTTAATCCGAAATCGCCTTCAGCTGGTTCCCTGGATCGAAGATAGTACATTCTATTCCTTTCGTTTTCAGAACCGGCTGTAGAAACAGCTCATCTTCACTCAAAGTCCATGCCTTACGGACTTTCAGTTTATCCAACGCCAACTCGTAGTGATTTCCGATCGTTACACCTGTCTTGCGCATTTGTATTTTTAAGATCGCAAGTATGATCTCTTTTCCATCCAGTCCAGGAGTAAAACATTGGGCAGTAACCCGATTTAATATCTCTTCGTCTTTTTGAGGAATGTCCAAAGTGATCGCATGCAAGATCCTCCATTCGGTTATATTTTCGGAGATTTGATTCTTTCTCTCTAAAAACGCGAAGATATGTTTTGGATCCGCTTGGTAAATATTTAAGTACAAGCCTTCGTTTATGATATGAGTACGAATTAGTTTTATAGATTGAATTGGATGATGATAAACTAATCCAGTATATGAATTAGAACCTGGAGGCAAAAAGTCAGGATGTTTAAAGCTTAAATACCCTCCGAAAACCCATCCTTCTCCTTCTTCACTTTTAACCTTATACCAATAGTTTTCGAATCCATCTATATGGGCCAATCTTTGGTCCTTCTCGAGGATCTTTACTTCTCCTTTATAAGGGACCGTTCCCATCTTCTCGGAAGAAAGTTTTGGAGCGGAACGTATCCTAAGACCTGCACCATTATTTACATATGCGGATTGATAATTAGAGAAACACCCTAATAAGAATGTCGTGTAAAATGCTACAGTGAAGTATTTTAGAGATCTAATCATGAGACGCACCGATTAGATATACACTTTTGAGAACAGATCGTCTAACAAAAAACAGACGATATTAAGTTCGTACATAAAAATGGGGCCGGTATCACCGACCCCGAAGCTAGTTTCGACTCGTATTGGGGAAGAATTAAATCGCTGAGCTTCCTCTTTCTCCGGTGCGGATGCGGATCACATCTTCGAGAGGAAGAATCAAAATTTTTCCGTCTCCGATCTTTCCATCGCCGGTTTTGGCAGCTTTTAAGATCGCATCAACGGTAGGTTTTACGAACTCGTCGTTAACCGCGATCTCCAATCTTACTTTTCTAAGAAGGTTAACTTGGTATTCATGTCCACGAAATACTTCGGTTTTACCTTTTTGCTGCCCGTAGCCTTGCACGTCGCTTACGGTAAGTCTATAAATTTCATTCTTAGTAAGCTCCGCTTTAACCTCTTCCAGTTTATGGGGCTGGATAATTGCTACGATTAATTTCATATGCTCTCCTTTACTTAATGTATAAATTCAAAAGGTTATATAATATAACCTTTTTCTCCGTGAATCTCGGAATCGAGTCCAGCAATCTCTTTCTCTTCTGAAATCCTGAATCCGATTGTTTTGTCGATGATAAAGACCAAGATCAAGGATACTACGACAGAGTAAGCACCGGTTGCAACAACACTGATGATCTGAACGATAATTTGGTCTCCGCGAGTAACTCCTTCAGGAATATAATTCGCAAGTGCAAATACACCTGTAAGGATCGCACCGATAGCTCCACCAACGCCGTGAATTCCGAAAGCGTCCAAGGAGTCATCATATCCGAGTTTACCTTTCAAAAGGATAGCACCGTAGCAAATAGGAGATACGATTGCTCCCATAATCAATGCACCGGTAGCGTCCACGAATCCTGCAGCAGGAGTGATCACAACCAGACCTGCAACGATCCCGGAAGCTGCTCCAAGAGCAGTAGCTTTTTTAGTGTGAAGATATTCGATCAATAACCAAACGGCACCTGCTGTTGCAGGAGCGACAAGAGTTACAACGAAAGCTCTGGCAGCTTGACCATTTGTAGCAAGACCGGAACCTGCGTTAAATCCAAACCATCCGAACCACAGGAATCCTGCACCGATCAAGGTGTAAGTCAAATTGTTCGGAGCGATAAGTGCAGGACCTTCTCCTTTACGTTTTCCGAGTACGATTGCTGCGGCCAAACCTGCGATACCGGAAATCAAGTGAACCACTGTTCCACCCGCGAAATCAAGAGCGGTCTTTTTGAAAAGCCAACCGTTAGCGGACCATACCCAGTGTGCGACTGGATCGTAAACCAAGGTAGACCATGCTAGAATGAATACGATATAACCGGAAAGTTTCACTCTTTCTGCGATCGCACCGGAAATTAGGGCCGGAGTGATTAACGCAAACATTCCTTGGAATAGGAAGTGAATGTATTTCGGGATCGTTCCTTCCAATGTTTCGTCGGTAATACCGTTCAACAGTAAAAGTTGAAAATCACCGAAAAATGGGCTATCGCCGGAGAATGCTAAGCTGTAACCGAATACTGTCCATTGAATAGTTAAGACAAGTATCGCAACAAAGCTATGCATCATTGTAGAAAGAACGTTCTTAGATCTTACGATACCGCCGTAGAACAGCGCGAGTCCTGGGATCATGAAGAACACGAAAGTGGAAGCCACGATCATCCATGCGGTATCCCCTTTATCCAAAGTGGGGGCAGCAGGTGCGGCTGGTGCTGGTGTGGCGTCTTGACCCCAGATCAGTACTGGAGCGATTAAGATCAAGAGCGCGATAAGTTTTTGGGCAATTTTCATTTTCTCAAATCTCATCTCGAAATATGTTTAATCGAAATGATGCAAGAAGAGTACCTGAATTAAAAATTAGTCCAAAAAAAGATTAAAAAAGCAGAATAGGAATCTGAAGGCGCTTAAATGAGGTTTTCTCTAGAAAAAGAGACCCGAATTTTTATCTGAGGCAGTCTTTTCCCTAGTTCCGGTAGAAAATTCCCAAATGCAGCCTAGCAGTTTGCGTACATATTAGGCAGATTTTTGGAATCTGCCAGAAAAATAAAATTTTAGAAGTAAAAACGATACTTAGGTATCATTCTTCCGGAGGAAAATCACATCCGGAAGATTGCGTAAGAAGGTTCTATACCTTTAGGAGAAAGGTCGGAATACAATGCCAAACCTAATGCTTCTCTTGTACGAGCAGGATCCAGAACACCATCGTCCCAAAGTCTTGCGGTAGAATAAATACAAGAAGAGCGATTATCATAATCTTCTAATATAGGTCTCTTGAATTCTGTTTGTTCTGCAGCGGAAAGCGATTTCCCTTCCTTCTCCAATTGTTCCTGCTTCACAGTGAGTAAAACGTTTGCCGCCTGTTCTCCTCCCATCACGGAAATTCGAGCGTTTGGCCACATCCACAAAAATCTAGGCCCGAATGCGCGTCCGCACATTCCATAATTTCCAGCTCCATAAGAACCACCGATCACAACAGTGTATTTAGGAACTACAGATGTAGAGACTGCGTTTACCATTTTGGCGCCGTCTTTTGCAATCCCTGAGTTCTCGTATTTCTTCCCTACCATAAAACCTGTGATGTTCTGTAGGAAGAGTAAAGGGATCTCTCTCTGGTTACAAAGCTGGATGAAATGAGCCGCTTTCAAAGAACTTTCGGAAAATAGAACTCCGTTGTTCGCAATAATACCCACAGTCTTTCCGTAAATATTCGCAAAACCTGTGACTATCGTAGTTCCATAATATTTTTTGAATTCTTGGAATCTGGAACCGTCTACCACTCTCGCGATCACTTCTCTCACATCATAAGGTTTGCGAATATCCTTTTGGATAATCCCGTAGATTTCTTCGGACGGATAAAGAGGTTCTTCATAATAGATCTGCTCTTCTAATTTCTTTGCCCTCGCTCCCAAACTGGAAACGATATGTCTAGCGATCTCGAGTGCGTGCGGATCATTCTCCGCATAATGGTCGGTCACACCTGAAATCCTACAGTGAACATCGGCGCCACCCAATTCTTCCGGAGTAACGATCTCTCCAGTTGCAGCTTTTACAAGAGGGGGTCCGCCTAAGAAAATAGTACCGTTTCCTTTTACGATCACTGATTCGTCGGACATTGCAGGAATGTACGCGCCACCTGCTGTACAACTTCCCATTACGACAGAGATCTGAGGGATCCCCATTCTGGAAAGATTTGCTTGGTTATAAAAGATCCTACCGAAATGCCATTTATCAGGGAATACATCATCCTGCATCGGAAGAAATGCTCCTCCCGAATCCACAAGGTACACGCAAGGAAGACGATTCTCTAACGCAATCTCTTGTGCGCGGATATGTTTTTTGACAGTAAGTGGATAATAAGTCCCACCTTTTACTGTGGCATCGTTCGCAACGATTACACAAGGAGTTCCTGAAATTTTACCGATCCCAGTTACGATCCCTGCAGAAGGAACATCATCCGCATAAACCTTCTCCCCTGCTAACGCAGAGAATTCCAAGAAAGGAGTATTCGGATCTATTAGTCCTTGTATCCTTTCTCTTGCAGTGAGCTTTCCTCGGCCCTTATGTTTCTGGATGGATTTTTCTCCTCCGCCTTGTCCGGCTTTTTGGAGAAGTTTACGTAAATCCGCGACCTTCTCTGAAAGATCTTTGAAATTCTCTTTATATTCAGGGGAAGACGTACTAATACGCGATTCCAAAACTTCCATGGAGCCTCCGGTCCTTTTTTATTTCCGGACCTTGGTTTCGTATAAAATTCTAATAAGTTCAGATTCGGAATGAGAAAGTTCTCTGTTCCTTCTTGCCATAATCTTGCGAGAATCACGAAGGAATAGATCTAAGATATAAGGTTGTCCATCCGCCCAAATAAAAGGAGGAAGATATCCGCTCGCCCTAGAAGAGATCACATTACATCCGAAGTCTATTACTGTTCCTGTATTCAACATCACTCCGATCCCTATCTTGGAAAAATCTCCAATAATAGAACCGAACTTGATGGAACCGGTTGTGACCTCAGAATGTTCTTCTCTGATCTTGACCACACCGTAGTTGTTCTTTAGATCGGAGGTAGTGGATAACGCTCCCAGATTGACCCAACTTCCCACCACGGAATGCCCGAGGAACCCTTCGTGATGTTTATTCGTAAAATCTAATATAACACTGTCGCCGACTTCTCCGCCTATCCTGCACACGTTCCCAATGGAAGTATTTCCGGTGATTCGCGCATTGTCCACATGAGTGCCTTGGCCTACGTATAACGGACCTTCTAAAAAGCTGAAAGAAGTTACTTTTGCATCTTTATCAATGATCACAGGCCCTGAGGTTACATCAATGACGACACCTGGATAAATTTTAGCGGATGGATGGATATGAACGTGTTTTGATTTTCCTACTACTTGGAAATCACCTGATTTTACCTTGAGTTTGCGGGCCCATTTACGTAGGTCCTTATGATTTTCCAAATCCTGCTCTATGTTTTTGCCTACGGAATCCAAGGATTTCCAAGGTAGAAATTCCTCAGGACGGATGATTAGATCTACATCCTTACCATCGTATTCAGATATTTTCGGATTTCTTTCGAAGAATGTTTTCTGGAAGGCAGAATTGGAATTTGAATACAGTATCTTTGAATCGGGATACTGCTCTTTTAAACGTTGGAGCGGAGTCAAAACCCCATCTCGAATCTCCGAGAAAGATCGGATCCTGGTCAAGGCTCCCAAACCGGGAGGAGTTTCCCTCTCATCGATCCAAATTCTCTGAATTCTGCCCACGCTCACTACTCCACTGTGACGGACTTCGCTAGGTTTCTAGGTTGATCCGGAGGACAACCCCTAGCCACGGCAGAATAATAGGCCAGAAGTTGGAGAGGAAGAACATTCAGGATCGGACTCAAAATTTCCGGACAGTCCGGAACTTCAAAACAATAGTCTGAAAGCTCTCTTGCCTCTTTATCCCCTTCGGTTACGATGGAGATGATGATCCCGTTTCGGGCCTTGATTTCCTGGATATTGGAAAGCATTTTACTATAAATTTCTGATTTGGTCGCAATACATACAACCGGCACTTCATTTGTAATGAGAGCGATCGGTCCGTGTTTGAATTCTCCGCCCGCATAACCGGAAGCGTGGATGTAAGAGACTTCTTTTAATTTCAAGGCACCTTCCAACGCAACAGGATGGTTGTAAGTCCTACCTAAGAATACAAAATCTTTCGTCTTAGTAAAATCGGCGGCCCAAGTTTCTAGAATATGGGCCTGAGCCAAAATTCTTTCCATTTTACCAGGGAGAAGTCTGATTTCTTCTAAAAGGGTTTTTAATTCTTCGTCGGAAACGATCCACTTCAAACGAGCAACGTATAATGAAAAAAGAAGAAGGTTGATTACCTGAGCAGTAAATGCTTTTGTACTCGCAACACCGATCTCAGGACCTGCATCCGTTCTGATAAAAGAATCCGATTCTCTTGCGATTGTAGAGTTCACATTATTCACCAAAGAAAGGACTTTGATAAACTTCGCTTTTGCTTCCAGTAAAGAAGCAAGAGTATCTGCAGTTTCTCCGGACTGTGAAATCCCTACGATCAAAGTATCTCCTTCGACTACCGGATTTCTGTAACGGAACTCCGAAGAAGTTTCGGTATCTGTTTGGATCTTTGCGAAATTTTCCAGATAATGTTTTCCAAGCATTCCTGCATAGTAGCTAGTTCCTGCAGCTTGGATGATGATGCGGTTTACCTTAGACATCATCTCTCTGGAGATCGTACTCTCAGGGAATTCGATCTCACCGTTCTCTGCGATACGGGATTGGATGATCCTACGGAAAATCCCCGGTTGTTCGTGGATCTCCTTGATCATAAAATGAGGATAGCCGCCTTTGTCGACATCCTCGAATTTGATATCTTGGGTCTTAAATTCGAATTCCTTCTCGGCACCGTCGAATCCGAAAATTTTACATTCGGTTTTCGTAAAGTATCCCCATTCCTTGGAATTGATATAATAAACTTCTCTGCAGTTCCTAGTTAGGGGAGAAATATCGGAAGCCAGATAATATTCTTCCTTACCTCTTCCTAAAAGTAAAGGTGCACCATCTTGTGCAAAATACACACGATCCGGCTCGTTGTCGAATACGACTGCGATTGCCCATTTTCCGTGAACTCTATTAAATAATTCTAAAAAAGCTTCCTTGTTGGATTTACCTTTTTTTCTGCTCTCCGCCAAAAGATTGGGAAGAACTTCCGTATCCGTCATACTATGGAATACGAACCCTTTTTGTTTGAGCTCTTGTCTGAGTTCGGAATAATTTTCTATAATTCCGTTATGAACTACTGCAACGGTAGATTTGGAATCAGTATGAGGGTGAGCATTGATCTGGTTCGGTTCCCCGTGAGTCGCCCAACGAGTATGGCCAATCCCAACATTACCTCGGATCGGATGTTCCTTTAGGTAATTTTCCAAATCCTTAATTTTGCCTTTTTGTTTACGGACTTGGATTTCTCCCCTGTCCAGGACCGCGATCCCGGCCGAATCGTATCCACGATACTCCAAACCGATGAGCCCTACTATGAGTACAGATTCTACGTTCTTATCGCCAGCGTATCCTACGATTCCACACATATATTATGAATTCTCCATGATCTTTCCGGCTTTATTTAAAAGGGATTCCAGATCCTTTTTGGTTCTGGCCTCTCCAATCAACCGGAGGATCGGCTCGGTATTCGAAGGTCGAATATGTATCCAAGAGTCCTGGTTCGCTAAACGTAAACCGTCTCTCGAATCTTCTTTATATTCGGAGAAGGCGCTGCGAAACTTAGAATAAATCTGCTCCGTCTTCTGCCCCGCGATCTTATAGGCGATTTTACGCATATGGACTGCAGGAAGACTACCTATCACAGTTTCAGCATCTTCCCCCTTTAGGGCAAGCAGATTCAGTATATGAGCCACCCCCGAAAGAGAGTCTCTACCGAAAGAAGGGATCGCCGGATCGATGACTCCTCCGTTTCCTTCTCCTCCAAAAACCGACTTACGGTGTATCATTTCTGCAACAACGTTGGCTTCTCCCACCTTAGATCGATAAGTCGGAATTCCAACAGAGTCAGCGACCCAATCGTTCACAAAACTTGTGGAAAGGTTCACAGTGATGGACGCCTTCTTCGGAAGAGAGTTAGAAGCAAGGTAGGACATAAAACTCAGAGGAAGAGTTAATTCTTCTGAGATAGCTCCCTTTTTAGGAGATAAAACTACAAGTCTGTCCGCATCCGGATCCAAAGCGAAACCGATATCTGCCTTCGATTTTTTGATCAGACGAGAAGATTGTTTGAGTGCGTCAGGTGTAGGTTCAGGTGGACGAGGAAATGTTCCATCAGGAGTACAATGTTGCAAAATCACCTTACAACCCAAGCGACTTAACAATTCAGGTAAAACGAAACTCCCCCCGCCGTTGACTGCATCCAGAAATACCGTAAATTTTTTACGTTTGATCGCAGATACGTTTACTCGAGCTAAAACGGAGTCGATATGCGCTTGGATCCTGTCGGTTCCATCTTCCACATCTGTATTCGGTTTGAATTGGAAAGGTTTATAATCTTCTTTTCGGACCAGATCTAACAGAGCTTCTAGATCTTGCGCATTTGTAAAAAATCCGCCTGGGCCGATAAACTTAAATGCATTCCAGATCACCGGATTATGAGAAGCGGAGATCATGATCCCACCGGCAGCACCGGACTGGGCCACCACTGCTTTGACAGTAGGAGTAGGAACAATCCCCAAACGGATCACATTTTTGCCCATTGCGAGCATAATCCCGATCGCGATATTTTCTATATAAGCACCGCTCGGACGAGAATCTCTTCCGATGACTACTGTATTACCTTTGAGTCTGGACCCAAAAGCCATGAGTGAATGGAAAATTACGTCGGGACTTAATCCGGTGGGAATGATTCCCCGGATTCCGGACACTGAAACCATCAAATCCGGGTGTTGGAAGACCGGTTTTTGATGATTTAGAGCCATGATTCCGAGGAATGTTTTTTAAATTGGGATGAGAACATGGGCGATGACAGGATCGAACTGCCGACATCCTCCTTGTAAGGGAGGCGCTCTCCCAGCTGAGCTAATCGCCCGTAATGATTACGGTTATTATGCGGTTGCAGCCTGATTGATACGCAATGCCATCCGACTCTTTTTGCGATCTGCATTTTTAGAGTGGATCAGGTTGGTTTTCGCAGCTTTGTCCAGAAGAGAAGAATATTGTCCGAACAAAGATTTTAAGGAGTCTTTCTCTCCGTCTTGGAGCGCTTTTAGGATCTTTTTAGCTTGGGTCCTAAGGCGATTCCTGTTTTGAGAATTCGCCGCATTTCTGCGTTTCGTTCTACGGATATCTTTTTCTGAAGATTTAATATTCGCCAAGGATCTCTACTTCCTATTCAGGGATTAGACCCAGATTTTCGTACCCAGGCAGCCTGTCAACGAGCTTTTACTTCTTTTGTTCGAATGATGGGCGACTCGCTTCGCTTTGCTCGCGCCGCGCTCTACGCTCCAATCCGCTACGCGGGATTTCCGCTACGATCGCTGTCGCGTAAAAATCCGCCCAAGTCTCGGCGGATACGCCATCCCAACGCTACATACAAGAAGTCATTTCGAATTTGGCGGTTGCGTTATTTGTCATTACCTCAACTGAGGGATACTTGAAATAAATTTACTAAACTACAGTCTGTGAAAATTTTTTGCTTTGCTTACTATGATTTTACTTCTATTTTTTGTAATCCGAAAGATTGGAAATTAATTATTCGTCCTATAGGAAGATCCAAGGACGCCTCGCATGATATCCAGACAAACACAAGACTATATCATCGTGAACTCGATCGACGAGATCGATCCGAATAAACTTTCTTTGGCTCAATTAGGAACCAAATATTTGGATAGGAACGGAAACCGTTTCGCCGTTCGTTTCAATAAAGATAGTAGAAAGGCAGAGATCATTCGGATCACTCTTCAAAAAGCTTCCGAAGCGGAAGCAAATAGACCTAAACTTGGTAGAGTAAATCCTAAGGCGACATCCAATCCTTTAGATCTAGAAAAATTATCAAATCTTCTTAAAAATACAAAACATCCTAGTGCTGATTGGGTGGAAAACCTGGCTGAAAAAACAAAACATAATAAGCCAAATTTGGAAAAGCCTGCTTATACTCCCAACTCTCCAAAAGAATTAGATATCACCGCTACGGAAGGTCCTGATCTATCTGCAAGAATGAATTCTGTCCAAAACGATATATTCGACCTTTCCAAAGTAGATCTGAATATCGCAGATGCAGGAATTGTTACTGATACCGGAAAAGAAGATACTCCCGTTTTTATAGACAATATAGAAGCAGGCTCCAATAGAGAAACCAAATATATAGAAGATAGTGTTCAACAATTCCAGAAGATCAAGGACAGGATCGAATCGGTACTAAACAATATTCGCAATTCCAAAATTTTCGAAGCAACCGGAGATCCTTCCGAAAACAAAAACATAGTGGGAAATCTCGCTAGAGAATTCGATATCGAGTTCTTCCAAAAGTTGGACAAGATATTAAACTATCACAAAGAGCTGACTTCTTATCCTAGATCTATTACCTATTATATAGCAAAGTACGAATCCCATCGTAAACAGGCATTGCAGTCCAAAACTTCCGATATGGAAAAATTAAAACTAGTGATCCGTTGGGAAATGCAGGAGCTTCTTCTGGATCTGGCCAGAAAACTCAAAAAAATGGTCCTGAACGCATTAAATGTACTGAACACAAAAAACGAAAATCATCTAAAACAAGTAGCTTATAACCAACAACAGATGTATAAGGATGCCAGAAGCGCCTTATTATATTGTTCGGAAGATATAGGTGGACTACTTATCTCCTTGCAAAAATGGGCCGATAGCGAAGGATAGAAACCTTTTGCATGGCACTTAGCGATCAAGAGATAAAAACAATCGTAGAAAAACTCCGAACCGAATACCGGGAAGGGGCCAAACAAAGTCCGAAAGTTTTCGACGCCAAAGGTTTCGAGGATCGTTATATCCAAACCCTGAAACATAGGGGAAACCTGGACAATTTCCTGAAAGACGAAGTAGACTTTCTGGAAAAGATCAAAACTAAACATAAAGAACTGACGGAAAGAAGGAACGCCTCCAAAGGAGAAACGATCAATCGTATCCTGGACGAACAAGAGGAAAAACTTTCCAAATACCAAAAGGTGGATTTCCATCCATTGGCCAGACCGGAAATGAGATATTTTTACGGAGCCATGACCTCATTCGCAGAAACCGATCTACCTGTTCTAATCCATATATTTAGAGGAACTCCTGAATACTCCGGCTTCCAAGATAGTATTTCAATGATTGAAAGGGTCGGGGTCACAAAAAGAGGAATGCCTTCTCTTCGTATTTCCGAACATATCAAGGCATTATTAGATGCGAATGGAAACCAATCTGCAATGGAAAGGGATTCCCAGAATATTCTTAAAGAAGTATGCATTGCACTCGCTGCCCTCAGAAAAACAGCATTGGAATGTGTGGAGAAAAACAGGGTCAGCGACAGAATGACCGTACAAGTCAACGATAGGGACTATCCGAAAGCTTCGGAAGCGTATAAGAATTTACTTTTCGGTATCGCATTGGAAAAAATAATCGTTAAAGCCGAAAATATCATCCGGGATTTCCGGATGAGCGACTTAGTCGGTCTGGACGCTAAATGAAACTTTCCATTGTAATTCCCTGTTATAACGAAAAACAGACCATCAAAAACATTTTAGAAACCGTAAAAAAGGTCCCATACAAGGATAAAGAAATCATCCTTGTGGACGATTTTTCCACGGACGGAACTAGGGAACTCCTACAAACCGCTCCTTTTAAGAAGTTGGTGGACCAACTTGTATTCCACGAGAAGAACCAGGGAAAAGGCGCCGCACTCCGTACAGGATTCAAAGCTGCCAAAGGTGATATAGTCATCGTACAAGACGCAGACCTGGAATATGATCCGTTCGAAATTCCGAATGTGATCGATCCGATCTACAAGGGAAAAGCGGATGTGGTTTTCGGAAGTAGATTCATGGGTGGAAGACCTCATCGAGTTGTTTACTACTGGCATAGCCTCGGAAATCTATTCCTGACCACACTCTCCAATATGTTCACGAACATTAACCTGACTGATATGGAAACTTGTTATAAGGCTTTCCGCAGAGAAGTCATCCAAGGGATCGATATCAAAGAAAATCGTTTCGGATTTGAACCGGAGATCACTGCAAAGATCTCAAAGATCCCTGATATTCGTATTTACGAAGTAGGGATCTCTTACTATGGACGCACGTACGCAGAAGGTAAAAAGATTGGTTGGAAAGACGGATTTAGAGCAATCTACTGTATCCTAAGATACAATCTATTTTCTTAATATAGTCTTTTCTTCTTTGGGAATTTCGTATTCTCGATATTCCCAAAGACCTTTCGTTTTCACTTCTCCCTCTTTCCAAGCATGACTGAATAACTCCAACCAAACTGGACGGATCTCCGCCTCTGATAATACTTTCATACGATATTTGTGCATCAGAATATTATTGGACTCGGGGAGTTTTGCTGCATATTCTACCACAGCATCGGAATAAGAGATAAATCCTACTTTTTCGCCGGGATGTTTTTTAGAAAGGAAAGATACGATAGTATCCATTCCTTGTGCGGAAGTTTCATTATGAATACATAATACTCTTTTTTGGAAATAAGAAGGCCCGATAGATCCGCAAAGAACATCGTCCAGGAATAGCAAACTAGAAGCTTGGGAATCCGTATAAATAGAACGGATTGATCTGATCTCTTTGGAACTTCTTTGGTAATTCGCAAATCCGACCAAGGTCATTGCAAAAGAATAAATTACTAAAATCGAAAACGCTAAGTTTTTGCCGGATTTTCCTAGTTTCCATTCGGAGATCTCACTAACTTCTTTCAAAACCAAAACGAATGGGATCAATGCCAATCCAACATATCTAGGTCCCCAATTGGAAACTCCATCGTTCGGAGCGAGGAATGCGATCATTATAATAAATACATAAGCGCTGATCCCTAAATGATAAAAAGAGGCTTGGATCTTTCCTTCTTTGGCTTTTCTAACAAAGAAATATAGAAGAGGAAGAAGTATCGGTAAATAGATCAAAAGTCCTGGCATGGAATAAGTCCCAACGAGGATCGTAAATGCCCTGGAAAGAACGGTTCCTTGGTCTTCTCCAGTATTAAAATTTTGGAAATATCTAGGACCGATTGGATGTTGGTAATCCAAAGTATGGAATAAGAATAGAAGTAGTACAATAACTGAAAAAGACACGGAGAACCAAAAAGATTTTTTCCACCAATCTTTTCCGAAAACGATCCAACCGCTAGCCCAGAAGATCACAAAAAAGATCAAAACTTCCAATCTAAGCCAGACTCCTAGTCCTAAAGCAATTCCTCCGATAAGCTTATTTGAAATTTTATCTTCAGTCTTATAGAAGAAAGTGAGTCCTAATAATTCTAAAAGAAGAAGAGGAGGATGTTCCGAAAGTTCGGGTCCCATCAAAAAGATATATGTTCCGAAAAAAGTAAAGGTGAGCCAGAACCAGGAAAGTTCCCAGAACCTTCTCAAAATATAAGCAGAGATAAGATTGAATATTCCCATCAAAATGGAAACGATTGGAACCCAACCGAAAACTAAAAAAGGCGCGATCAGAAGTGTAAGAAAGATCGGATATTGACCAATCATTCTATCTCCGATTTGGAAAACCATTGGTGCTTTCCAAAGAAAATAACTGTAACTAGGATCCAGATCCAAGGAAGGATAGATTAGATTTTCGGTGCTAAAACCGGATTGGAACATGGAATAGGCTTGGTGGTATTTCAAAAACTGATCTGAAAAAAGCGCCTCCCAAGGTTTTAGTAGAATTAGGATCCCGAAATAAAATACGCTAAATAGAAAGAATCCTTTTGAAATTCCGGTTGTTTTCATCGAAGGCAAGCATCCCCCACCCCCTAATTTATGAAACGAATTCTTGCCGGTACAAACACCTGCCTTTTCAGTTTTTCGAAATAAATTTTGTATTTTTACTTGTAATTTAGATAATTACACCAGGAGATCAGTCTAAAACCCAAACATTCTCAAAGGAGAAAATCACTCGTGAAAACGAAACTTTATCTGATCCCTAGCCTTCTGGTACTTTTAACTTTCGGCAGCCTTCAAGCCGGAAATTTCAAATTAGATAACGCTCACACCGGCGTTGGCTTCAAGATCAAACACCTTACCATTTCTAACGTATCCGGAAGTTTTAAAGACTTCAGCGGAAAATTCGGTTATGACGAAGCTACCGGCACTCTTACCGACCTGGACGTAACCATCAAAGCAGCTTCCATTCACACTAACGATGAGAAAAGAGACGGACATTTGAAAGGAAAAGATTTCTTCAATGTAGAAGATCATCCTTCTCTTACTTTCAAAGCTAAAAAAGCGACCGTTAAAAAAGGCGGAGTTTCCAAGATCCAAGGAGAATTGACTATCAAAGGAGTTACTAAACCGATTACTCTTGAAGTTAAATTTGCCGGTTCTGCAAAAGACCCGTGGGGAAACACTCACCTAGGTTTCGAAGCGGAAACTAAGATCAAAAGAGCAGATTTCGATATCGCTTGGAACAAACCTTTGGAAAAAGGCGGACTTCTGATCGGTGAAGAAGTTTCTATCCGTATCGAAGGCGAAGCACTTCCAGAATAATACTTTATACGATCGGGGCTTTCGAAGAAGGTCCCGATCTTCTGATATCTTCCCACATTCTTCCCTTTCCCCTTTTTTACACGTAACCTTCTACTTTTCTCTGCGAAATGAAAACAGATCGAATAATATAAGTCCGATCTCGATTAAGTCGTCTGGAGAAACGAAAACATGAACGATCTAACCAAAAGTATGATTATAGGAGCTGCTCTTACCGGTTTATTTACCACAGGAGTGATGGCAGAAAAGAAAGAGGCAAAGACGGAAGAACCAAAAGGAGAATGTTACGGGATCAATTCCTGTAAAGGAACCGGAGATTGTGGAGGAAAAGGCCATAGCTGTGCTGGAAAAAATTCCTGCAAAGGAGAAGGCTGGATCTCTCTTACCAAAAAAGAATGTGATTCCAAAAAAGGTACATTCAAGAGCTAACCTGAATGACCAAACCATTTCTGGTCATTCCCGAAAGGAATTCGGAAATAGATCCGAGTCCTTTCGGAGGGCTTCCGCAAATTTTCAAAGATCCTAAAATACTTTTTCCTTCGTGCAAACTTTTACCGAAGGACCATTCCCATTCTTCGATCTCCGAAACAAATAGATCCGACCCTTTTTTTCCTAAGACCAAATATTGTTTTTTTTCCTTTAAAAATTGAGGAAGATCTTCCTGGTCTTCGGACTTCCATAACTGATATACCGGATACGAATATTCTAAAAATAAGATAGAAGAATGAAAAACAACTTTTAGATCTTCCGTTTCTCCTTGGTGCAAACCGTTTTGTAAGTCGGTTCCTTCATTTTTAGAAAGATGGAATATCCTAAAAACATAAAGTTCAAAATCGGCAATCTGTGCCAACACTGGATGTTCCGGAAAATTCTTCTTTAAAAAGTCCGGGAATTTCTCTCCATAATCGGATATATTATAAGAATGTGATGAGTGCTCCTTAATGAAGCTCTTTGCTGTTTCAAAAAAATCTTCGTCTCCCAGGATTCTCCAAACTGTTTCGTATTTTTCTCCCAAGGCTTCCGTAAATCTGGCGCTGTAACCGTTTTGATAAACAGAGATCGCGGAATTAGCATCCAATTTCCCGCCAGGCAGTAGGAAATCCAACAATAGCGGACCTTCTTCTTTTCCTAAAAGCGTGCTCGAAAAAATTTTCCTGAATTCTTCCGGGTTCATTTAGGCACAGATTCCAGTATGAATTTTGCTTTGAGTGCTTCTGCTTCCATTTCGGGAAAACTTGGTATGTCCTCGTCCCATTCTAATAGGATTGGAATTCCTCGGATCTTATCCGAAAAGGAAGAGAACAAATCCCATACTTCTTTTGCAACCGGCCTAGAATGAGTATCGAATAGAAATTCTCCAGTATCTGTGTGGCCGGCAAGATGGATCTGGCCCACATTCTCCCAAGGAATAGAATCCAAATATGTAAATGCGGAAAATCCATGGTTGATCGAATTTACATATATATTATTTATATCTAATAGAATTCCGCAGCCGCTTCTTTTAGAAAGTTCGGAAATAAATTCCCATTCGGTCATTTCGCTTTGAGGAAAACTCAAATAAGTGGAGACATTCTCCAATAGGATCTTTCTACCTAAAATTTCTTGGACTTGCTGCGTTCTATCTATCGCAAATTGTAAAAATTCATTTGTGAATGGAAAAGGCAAAAGATCATGTAGATACTTTCCGGATTGTTCCGTCCAGCAAAGATGATCCGAAACTAAAAACGGATCAATTCTATGGATGAGCTCTTTCCATCTTTCCAAATATTTTTTATTAGGAAAACTTCCGCCCAGAATGGATAAGGAAACTCCATGTAAAGCGATTGGAAAATTTTTGCGGATGAACTCCAACATTTCCAAGGGACGACCTTGGGTATCCATATAATTTTCGGTGATTGCTTCGAACCAAGAAATTTTGACAGGTTCACCCTTTCTTAAATAAGGATAATGTTCTTTTCTTAAGCCCACTCCAATGGAAGACATATATTCTCCGATGTAACCTATTTCGATTCGATCCGAAGAAGGATACATGAACAAGTCGTATTTTTTACCGATCGTATTTTTAATTCTCCTGGATTGCTCAGGTAGACAACTCGTGGATCCTGTTTTCAAACAAGACGGAAAGACCGCCATTCATGGTTACGATCCGGTTGCTTATTTTACGGAATCCAAACCTAAAGAAGGAAATCCTAAATTCAGTTTTCGTTGGAAAGGTGCAGACTGGAAATTCTCTTCCGAAAAAAATTTGGAATCTTTTAAGAAGGCTCCCGAAAATTTCGCTCCTCAGTATGGAGGTTATTGTGCTTACGCAATGAGAGACGGAGAAGCTTACGAAACTGATCCTAAAGCTTGGAAAATTGTCTCCGGAAAGTTATATTTAAACTATAACGAGAAGGTTCACGGTTTTTGGGAAAAAGATGTACCGGGAAATATTATAAAAGCGGATCATCAATGGAAGGTATTGCCAAGAAAGGAAACAAATCCTTAATTAGCGATCTTTCATTACTAAAAAGTTATATGAAGCGATGATCCTTTGTGTCATTTCCAGACCTTCTTTGTTTACGTCCGGATGGTATTTTTTGATCATCTCTTTGTATTTATTTTTTAATTCAGCTTTCGAATATTCTTCGGAGAGACCTAAAAATTCGCGATGTTCTCTTGTTTCTGCGTCTTCATCTTCGTAAAATGATTTCGAAGAGAATTTTTTGCGGAAGTTGGATTTTTTCTTTTTAGTCTTTTCTTTCTCTTCTTCTCTAAATCTTCCGAAAATTTCGTAATACGCGCGGTCTCTGTATTCTGAAGTGATTTGGCGGATTGGGAATAACTTTGTATTTAAGATCTGAAAGAAATAACTTCTTAAGAATACATCAGCTCCGTAATCTCCCGAAAAGCCTTTTCTGTCCAAAAATTCAGTGATCCCATTGTCCACTAATCTTTGCACATCGAATTTATCGTCGAAGTATGAGTCGAATGCGTCTTCGAATTTTTTGGTGGAAGAGATAAGTAAAAGCAGAAGTTCCTTGTCCAGATCATGTCTTTCTAATTTGGAAAGAACGATTTCCTTCAAATAAGCGCGAAACTCATCCAGATAGGCATCGTCGAAATATACTCCGCCCTTTGCAAATTCGTAGGCCAAGCCTTCTATTTTTAGGACCTTCTCCAATAATAATATGAGAAGATCCGCATTGTCTTGTGTAAATCCTTGGGAACCCTTGGAAGAATATTCCCTTTCTCCTCGAAGAGTATATAGAAGTTTAAAATAATCCTCTCGTCGGATCTCTAAAATTTCGATCAGTTTTTCGGAGGAAATGAACCATTCACAATCATTGCTCCCGGACTGTAATTCGAAGATTACGTCTTCTAAGGATGATTTGACCTGATCGAAACTACGGGCGTTCAAAGCGAGAACCTATACTTAGACCCTCTGCCTGAACCTGAGTTTGTCTATTCATTTTCCCGAGAAAAAAGATTTGATCCGGACCGCATAAAACGAGATTTTTCCCACATGTTACCCCTTCTCGCGGTTTTCGGTTGTTTCACTCTTTATTTTTTAGGCTATAAGTTTTACTCCGGATTTTTATCCAAGTCCATCTTCCAACTCAAAGACACAGTAGGTGATACTCCTGCCCATAAGTTCAACGATGGCGTGGATTATCTTCCTACAAAACCTGCAGTTCTATTCGGACACCATTATGCCTCTATCGCTGGGCTTGCTCCCATCTTAGGGCCTGCGGTTGCAGTGATCTGGGGATGGTTGCCTGCAATGCTTTGGGTGGTATTCGGTGGAATTTTCATCGGCTGCGTACATGATTTCGGAGCAATCGTAGTTTCCGTTCGTAACCAAGGAAAATCAATAGGCCAAGTTGCTCAGGATCTTTTAGGGCCAAGAGCGAGAAGTTTATTTCATGCGATCATTTTTTTCTTAGTCGCATTGGCAATGGGTGTGTTCGTGATCGTTCTGGCGGAAATGTTTTCTGCGGATCCCAAATTGAAGCAGCCTCCAATCGCGTCTCCTCCTAAAATCGAACAAACTCAAACTACTCCGAGTATCAAGGACCATGTGCATCCTTCCGAAGTTAGGGTAGAAACTCCTTCTTCTCCGATAAAACTCAGAAGTCATTTTCCGGAAGCTGTAATTCCTACTGCAGGGATCATGGTGTTTGCAATTTTGGTCGGTTGGCTTCATTATAAAAAAGGAATGAAACTTGGGCCTCTTACGTTTGCTTCCGTGGCACTCACCTTAGTAGTAATGGTGCTTGGAATGAACGATTCCATTCTTTCCTGGACAGGTCTGAACGATATTGATAAGTCTCCGGGAGTTCCGATCTGGAAAATTATACTTCTTGCATATGCTTTTTTGGCGTCTGTGACTCCGGTTTGGCTGCTTCTCCAAAGTAGGGACTATATCAATTCCTTTTTATTATATTTAGGGATCATCGCTATCTATTTCGGCTTTGTGAAGGGCAGCATCTTCGGAGAATTTTCTTCTTTTAACGCGGAAGCGATCCGCACTGAAAAAGTGGATATGGACATTATTCCATTCGTGTTTATCACGATTGCTTGCGGTGCAGTTTCCGGTTTCCACGCTTTGGTAAGTTCCGGAACCACTGCAAAACAATTGGATAGAGAAATAGACGCAAGAGTGATCGGATACGGTGGAATGATCGGCGAATCCCTTTTAGGTCTTACATCAGTTGTCGCCTGCACGATCGGTTTTGCATCCGCAGGAGAATGGTCTTCTTTCTATAAATCTTGGTCCGGGATCCAAGGTTTAGCGCCTTCCGTAGGAGCTTATATCTACGGAACAGGAAGATTTATCTCTCAATTAGGTTTTGACGAAAGTTTTGCACAAGGTTTCATCGCGTTAGTTGTCGTGAGTTTTGCGTTAACTTCACTGGATTCTGCGACTAGATTGTTAAGATATAATATAGAAGAAATTGCGGAAAGTTTCAGATCGGAAACGATTAAAAAAACTTTAGGAAATCGTTATGTTTCCAGCATCATTGCCTGTGTTGCAATCGGTTTTTTTGCATTCTTACAGATAGACCAAGGAGGTAAAAAGACTACAGCCGGCCTAGCGCTTTGGAAACTATTTGGGACCACAAATCAGTTATTAGCAGGTTTGGCTTTGCTTGTAATCTCAATCTATCTGCTGTATTCTAAGAAAAAGACCTGGATCAGTTTTATACCGATGATATTCGTATTAGGCGCTACTCTCTGGGCAATGGTTATTAACTTCTACGATTTCTTATTCTCCAAGTCTCCTAGTTACTTACTCGCGACAGTTGGAGGAGTTTTGATTTTTTTAACCGTTTGGTTATTATTAGAAGCGATCCTGGCTTGGAGAAGGTTTTCTAAAGCATGAAATTTTGCAGCGTTTGCGGCTCTGAAGTAATCCAAAAAGTCCCGGAAGGAGACAGTCTCATAAGATATGTTTGTGAGAACTGCGGAACTATACATTACCAGAATCCAAAAGTAATCGTTGGTACCATCCCTGTCTGGGAAGGAAAAATATTACTCTGCAAACGTGCAATCGAACCAAGAAAAGGATACTGGACCTTACCGGCAGGATTTTTAGAAAACCGAGAAACTGTAGAGGAAGGAGCCGCAAGAGAAACCTCGGAAGAGGCAAACGCGAAGATAGATATAATTCGACTTCATTCCGTATACAGCATTCCTCATATCAGCCAAGTTTATATGTTCTTTCTCGCAAACTTAGTAGATGGACTTTTTTCGGAAAGTCCTGAATCCGAAGAAGTAAAATTATTCTCTCCGGAAGAAATCCCTTGGGAAGAGATCGCATTTGCTTCGGTCACATTTGCTTTAAAACGTTACACCGAAAAATCCAAGGTCACCGATGCTGGGACTCATTTGGGATCGATCCGTAACAGAAAACTAGAGGATAAAACATAAGTGCATTTTTTCTCGGAAGGAATTTTCTAGTAGCATGTTCGGAAAACTTTTTCCTTTTTTAGGTCTCTTAGGAGTTTTGCTCTCCTATTCGGTTTCCGCAAATTCACTTATCAGCACGGAATCCGGCTCCTTCTCTCCGAACTGGGACGGCATCTCCGACATTCTACGTTTCAAGATACAAACTTCATCTTTGCCAAAACTACAGGACTGGGAATTAACGATCAGAAGCGCCTCCGGAGAAACTGTCCGAAAATTCGAAGCAGGAAAGATCCGCAAAAAAGGATTCACACTTTTTTCAGATGAGAATGAATTCGCCCCGGAAGATATTTATCTGCCTTCTATCCTGGAATGGGATGGAGAAAATGAGAATGGAATTCCGGTTGGAGATGGATATTATACCTATCAGTTATTTTTGCTCACTGCAAATAAAGAAAGGATCCTCTCCGAAGAGTCTACATTTTATCTGGATGCAAGACCTCCCAAAGCAGAAGCAAATTGCAAAATCAGGTTATTATTAAGCGAAGACAGGAATTTATCCAAGATCATCATACAACAAAAAGCCTCCGGAGAATCTGCGGATATATTTATCGGAGAATTTCTAGATTTTGAAGGCAGGTCCCTAAAAGCTTATACCTGGAGATATAGAGAAGTTCCTTTCCAACTTGTATGGGATGGAACGGACTCCAACGGCAGACCGGTCCCTCCCGGTTTATATACATACAAACTCACAGGTAGAGATCCTGCAGGAAACGAATCCATAGACAAAATCGAAAACCTGACGGTCAAAAATGATTCTTCCGGAGTAGATTTAAATGTAGAGGGAGATCTATTCCCTTCCGATCCAAGCAACCCTTTAAATCGCATTAAGTTTAACTCATACGTTTCTTCTAAACTTAAATCCGATTCGTATGAATTGGAAATTTTTAAGAACGAAGCAAAAGAAGATAATATAGTTTTCTCCCAAAAATCACTAGGAGAGCCTCCCGCCGAACTGCTCTGGGAGCCAAAAAACAAGGAAAATAAACCGTTAGGTCCCGGAACTTATCTATATCGTCTAACGGTATACAATAGATACGACAAATACACAAGTATTCCTAAAAAATTCCTTCTCTCAGACCATAGACCAAAATTCTCCTACGATGTTTCTCCCGGTGGATTTACTCCTGATGGAGATTGGCAAAAAGACTTGGTTGAGATCCGTCTAAGATCCAAGGGGCTTCCAATCGTGTCCTGGAAGATCAATATTATGGAATCATACTACGACGGGGACAAACAAGAAGAGAGGATCGTCCGAAGCTGGACCGGGACCGGGAACGGCCCAGACAAGTTGATTTGGTACGGACTGGACGATCAGGGCAGAAAAATCGGATCTCTTGCAGAGCTCAGATTTGTTCTCTCCTACAAAGACGTGTTCGGCGGAGAAGAAGAATTAGAACTAGGAGATATCAAAACTGATATTCTAGTCGTAAAAGAAAAAGACGGGTTCAGATTCTCCGTTCCGAATCGCATCTATGAAGATAAATGGTGGACATTACCTTCTAAACTAAAATCTGTCTTAAGTAAATTTCCCGGATACAAAGCAGAGTTGCAGATCCACACATCTCATAGAGGAGATGACGAATACAATCTAAGAGCTTCCGAAGAAAAAGCGAAGAAGGTATTCCAATCCTTATTCGGAAAAGATTATGAATTCGGAAGATATAGATACAGAGGTTATGGAGAAACATTACCTTTGATCCCAGGCAACGGAGCTTACGAAGTAGATCGGAACGAAAGAGTGGATTTCTTCCTGAGCGTAGGAAAATAAAATGTGCACTTCCTTGATATATAGAGATCCAAGCAAAGGTATACTTGGAGTCGGATTTAATCGAGACGAGTCTTTCAAAAGAAAGCCTTCTCTTTCTCCACAACTACTCGAATCCGATTTAGGAAAAGCGATCGCTCCAATCGACGGAGAAGCAGGAGGTACCTGGATCGGGGTTTCCCAAACCGGAGAAATCATCTGCCTATTAAATTACTACGAAGCTACTTTAAAATTGCTGCGTAATCCTGTGAGCAGAGGACTACTAGTCCGCTCCATTCTACTTGGACAAAGAACACCTGAATCTTATACAGACTCTGAGCTGGAAAAATATTATCCATTCAAACTATTCAAGGTAAGCAAAGAGAAGACCGAAATTTTTATCTGGGACGGCAAGACTTACCAAACAGAAACAGACTCTGAAACATTTACAGTATTCGGAAGTTCTTTTACACAAGGGCCGAAAGCCCAGGTAGTCAGAAGAGAAACCTTCGATGCAAATTTTCGTCCTTCTTCCCTTCCGAATGCCGTAGGCTTTACAAACATTGCTAAGGCTTTCTTATCTTCGCATCTACCGGAGCAAGGCGCTCTATCCCCTTGTATGCACAGAAGAGACGCACATTCCGTTTCCAGGACTTTAATTGTTTTAGATGGAGCTTCTGTTTATTTCTCTTACAAGAATTCTCAGCCTTGTGAAGAGGGAGCTGAAGAAGATTACAATTTCACTTTGACTGAATTTCGAACTTCTGCATGATTGTCGTATGGCGGGCACTAATTCCCTTTTCGACGACAAATACGAATACCGGGACCCTTCTCAACAGAAGAGGAAGAACGCTCGCGTCAAGATCACCATTGATGGTGATTTTATAGTCAAGGGTAAGACCCAAAGATTTCCTGTATTCATCGTTGATATAGGAACTGGAGGAGCAGGCATAGAGACTCGCACTTCCGTTTTCGAAGGAGACAGGATCATCCTGTTCGGAAATATCAACGGCAAAAACATGGAACTTGAATCGGAAGTAATCAGAGTCTCCGGAAAAAAAGCGAACGTAATCTTCATCAGCCTTTCCGAAGAAGACAAAGATCTCATACAAGACCTAATCCACAAAAAGTTCTTCGACAAAGACAAAAAGCCACTATCTTAAAAGTTTTTGATCCGCCTTTGCGAACGACCTATGAGGAGTAAGCAAGTCCGAGATAGCCGGAGGCGTGACCGAGGACATGCCGAAACTATCAGCTATCTGTCCTTACGCGCTAGGACGCTCGTGCCTTTCGCATCCCTGGCTGGGTCAAGATTTTGCTTTACAAATGTGAGCAAATGCTCGCATTATATTTAATTATTTTCCTTCGCCTCGGAGTCAAATGGATTATAAAAATAAAGTGATCTTAATCACCGGAGCTTCCTCCGGAATAGGTAGAGCAACCGCATTGGCCCTGGCTAAATTCCAGAACAAGATCATACTAACCGCAAGAAGAGAAAGTCTCCTAGAACAGGTCTCTCAAGAGATCATAAAACAAGGAAGTGAATGTATTACTTTTGCAGGAGACGGAAGGGATGAAGCTCACGCGGAATTCGTAGTACAAGAGATTGTAAAAAAATACGGTAAGATCGACATCGCTTTACTTAATATTGGGATCGGTCCCCCTTCAAACACATTAACGGCAACCGCCAAGACAATCCTAGATTGTATGAACATAAATTACGGTTCTTTAATTAACTTTTATGTACCACTTATGCGCCAGATGAAAAAACAAAAAGAAACCTGTATGATCTCTCATATGAATTCTTTGGCGACTTATTTCGGAATACCGATGCAAGGAGATTACACCGCTTCCAAAGGAGCTGCACGTCTATTCTTAGAAACCGCAAGGATGGAGTTGGAACATTTCGGGTTCAAACATATTAGGATCCAAACCTTACATCCGGGTTTTGTGGACACAGAAGCTGTAAAAAACGATGGAATACCTGCACCCAATCAAATCAGCGAAGAAGAGGCCGCGGCTTTCATTTTAAAAGGTTTCCAAAAAGAATGGAAAGAAAATCGTTTTCCCTTTGGAACCGCGTTTGCCACTCGTATCGGAAGGATTATCCCCCTTTGGTTAAGGACTAAGATCCTTCTTGGGGAGACTCCTAAAAGTTTTTGATCCATTTACGCCTGAAGGATCATAATTCAGTCTTTCTCAAACGAAGTGCGTTCATCACTACGGAAACAGAACTCAAACTCATTGCTGCTCCTGCTATCATTGGAGAAAGTAATATCCCGAAAAAAGGATATAATAGTCCTGCAGCGATCGGTATTCCCAGAAAATTATAAGCGAATGAAAAGAATAAGTTCATTTTTATATTATTCATAGTCGCTTTGCTCAAACGAATCGCTTTAGATATTCCTAATAGATCACCTTTAACCAAAGTAATAGACGCGCTTTGGATCGCAATTTCCGTCCCGGATCCCATAGCGATCCCCACATCCGACTCGGAGAGCGCCGGAGCATCGTTAATGCCGTCGCCTGCTACAAGTAGGACCTCGTTTTCTTTTTTTGCCGCTTTTACGATCTCCTTCTTCCCTTCCGGACTTAATTCAGAATAGATTTCTTTTATTCCGATTTGGTCTCCGACTTTTTGCGCGGAAGTTTTTGCATCCCCAGTGAGCATTACGATCCTTATTCCAAAAGATCCGATATCCGAAACTGCTTTAGGAGTGGTCTCCTTAATCGGGTCCGTGACTGAGATAATACCTAAATATTTGTCGTCTTCGGCGACCCAAACTACAGTCTTTCCCTGGTTTAAAAAAACTTCTTCTTTCTTTAATAGATCTTCCGGTATTTCTTTTACGTTTAAATATTTTTTCTTACCAACGTATGCAGATTTGCCTTCTATTTTACCGGTCACTCCGTTACCCGTAATCGAAGAGAAATCGGTTACATCCGGGATATAAACGTTTGACTCTTCCGCTTTACGAACGATTGCTTTAGCGATCGGATGTTCGCTCCTTGATTCTAAAGCAGAGGCCAATTTTAAGATTTGCGCATTCTCCGGATAAACTTCCGTTACTCTAGGGCGCCCTTCCGTTAATGTTCCGGTCTTATCCGTAAATAGAACCGTTCCCTTCTCCGTTTTTTCCAATGCTTCCGCATTTCGTATTAATATTCCATTTTGAGCTCCAATGCCTACTCCCACCATTACGGAAATAGGAGTTGCAAGTCCCAAAGCACACGGACAAGCGATAATCAGAACGGATAATGAATTTAAAATAGCATAAGGAAGAGAAGGCTCCGGACCGAAAAAATACCAAATGCAAAAAGTAATCACAGAGATCAAAAGAACAAAAGGAACAAGCCAACCTGCCACACGATCCGCCAAACCTTGAATAGGTGCCTTACTTCTCTGAGCTTCTTCCACCATATGAATGATTTGTGATAGTGCTGTTTCAGAGCCTATCTTATCCGCTCTCAAAACAAAGCTTCCTGTTTGATTTATGGTAGCACCGAATACACGATCCCCTTTTTCTTTTTTTACGGGAAGAGGTTCCCCAGTCAGCATAGACTCTTCCACATAGCTGGAACCTTCTTCTATCTTACCGTCAATGGGAATTTTTTCTCCAGGCTTAACTCTAAGTCTATCTCCCACACGGATCTCATCTATTTTGATCTCTCTTTCCGAATTTCCTTCGAGTAAATGAGCAGTTTTAGGAGATAATCCTAATAAAGCCTGGATTGCGCCTCCAGTCCTTCTCTGGGCTCTGGCTTGAAGGTATTCGCCTAATATAACTAAGGTGAGAATAACGGAAGCTGCCTCGAAATATAAGGCAGTCTTACCGTGAGAATGAAGAGAGTCTGGAAAAAAATCGGAAAAGAAGAGAGCCGCAGTGGAGAATAAGTAAGCCGCACCTACTCCTATTAGGATCAGGCTGTACATGTTCAGATTCATACTCCTGAAGGAAATTAAACCTTTTCTCACTAAAAAGAATCCTGGTCCCCAGAATACCAGAGAAGATAAGACGAATTGTATACGGTCCCCAAAACCGAAAGTGAATTCATGAATGGAATGAGGAAAAAACATCTCCGACATCGCTAGAAAAAATAAAGGAAGCGTCAAGATAGAGGATAATACGAATTTACCGAATAAAGAACGGATCTCCTTATCTTCAGCATCAGAGTCGGGCTCCCCTCCTTGAGGCACCAAAGTCATTCCACAGATCGGACAATCCCCCGGCTGGTCTCGACGTATTTCAGGATGCATAGGACAAACATATTCTATTTTTCTGAACGGTTTTACGGATTCGGAAACTTTTTGCGTTACCGGTTGATGGCTATGCTTGTGATGAGAATGTTCGTCCATAATACTCAAAATATATAAGATTCTTTTAATAAAAAATCCTTTTTTATTCGAAATACAACTAGCATTTATCAAAAAGGGGCAGAATGAAAAAAATCACCAAAGCAGTCTGGATACTTTCCTTCATCAGTCTTTTTACGGACGTATCCAGTGAGATGTTATATCCGATCATGCCTCTTTATTTAAAAAGTATAGGATTCTCCGTAGTCCTGATCGGAGTCTTGGAAGGATTTGCAGAAGCGATAGCAGGACTTAGCAAAGGATATTTCGGAAAACTCTCGGACCAAAACGGTAAGAGAGTTCCTTATGTTCAGTTCGGATATCTATTAAGCGCTGTCTCCAAACCGATTATGGGATTTTTCACTTTTCCTCTTTGGATCTTTTTATCCAGGACCATGGATCGATTGGGTAAAGGGATCAGAACCGGTGCAAGAGACGCATTACTTTCAGACGAGGCAACGCCTGAAACCAAAGGTACAGTTTTCGGATTCCATCGTTCTATGGATACCTTAGGAGCGGTGATCGGCCCAACATTCGCTTTAGTGTTTTTGTATTTTTATCCGGAGAATTATTCGGTCCTATTTTTTATAGCGGCAATCCCGGGGCTTTCTGCATTTCTGATCTCGGGTCTTCTAAAAGAAAATAAAAAAGCCAAACTAGCAACACAAGAGAAATCGAATTTTCTCTCTTATTTTATCTATTGGAAGAATGCACCGATCTCATATAAAAAATTAGTGATCGGACTTTTATTCTTCGGACTAGTGAATAGCTCCGATCTTTTCCTGCTTTTAATGGCAAAAAGTAAAGGTTTAGAAGATTCTCAAGTAATCGGAATATACATATTTTATAATTTAATTTACGCTTTATTTTCTCTTCCTGCAGGTGTCTTAGCGGACAAAATTGGACTCAAACCTACTTTGATCTTCGGCTTATTTGTATTTGCTTTTGTGTATGGTGGGATGGCATTTGCGGAAAATAAAATCCATTTTTATTCCTTATTCTTTTTATATGGGATCTATGCTGCCAGCACGGAAGGAATTTCCAAAGCATTGATCACAAATATTACTCCCACGACGGATTCAGCTTCCGCTATCGGAACATTTGCGGGTTTGAATAGTATTGCCGCATTGATAGCGAGTAATCTAGGCGGGTTGATCTGGTTTTATTCCGGACCAAAAAGTATGTTCTTTATCTCTGCAGTAGTTTCGGTAGCCGTTTCTTTCTACTTCATTCGTCTTTCTCTCAAGAAGCTAAAAGAGTTTGAAGGGGCCTATTCTCCTTCTAACTCTTCCAAGATAGGACAATCCGGTCTGTGATCTCCATGACAATGTTTTGCTAAATGAGTAAGCGTATCGCACATAGATTGTAACTCTAAAATTTTGGCCCGCATTTCTTTTACATGAGTCATAGCCAAAGATTTTACTTGAGCACTTGCCCTGGATTTATTCTTCCAAAGTCCCAATAGTTGCTTGATCTCAGCTAAGGAAAATCCAAGGCCTCTTGCTCTTTTGATAAATCTCAATGTGTGTATGTCTTTTTCCGAATACAATCTGTATCCGGATTCTGCACGAATGGGCTTGGACACCAATCCGATGGACTCATAATGCCGGACCAATTTCGGGTTTACTCCGGATAATTTGGCAACTTCTCCGATATTCATAAACATAACCTTCCAATAGTGGGAAGGTCAAGACCCAAATCCGAAAAAAAATTCCGTTTTTCCTAAAAAATCGGATTTTCT